>JABXIR010000296.1 GCA_013372965.1 Gammaproteobacteria bacterium | reverse complement strand
GTTGGATTAACGCCAACATGACGAAGCGTGAGATCCGATCCTGGCGTAATCGACGCCGCAACCAAGAAGAAGGCTGCAGACGAGATGTCAGACGGTACGTCAATGTCACACGCCGTTAAGCGGCCACCACCCGAGAGGCTAATGCCATCAGGGCTGGTAGTCACTGGGTAACCGAAGCCGCGCAGCATTCGTTCGGTGTGGTCGCGCGTAGGAGCAGGCTCGATTACCGTTGTCGTACCGTCCGCACGTAGGCCCGCTAGTAATAACGCGCTCTTAACTTGGGCGCTAGCGATCGGTAGCTCGTAGCGAATACCTTTTAAACTGTCGACAGGCGTAATTTGAATTGGTGGTGTGCCGTCTTCGGCGGTTGTAATGTGCGCACCCATCTCCCTGAGTGGTACAGTTACGCGACGCATTGGACGTTTAGCCAATGATGAATCGCCCGACATTTCGATCGAAAACGACTGCGTAGATAAAAGCCCCGAAAGCAAACGAATCGTCGTACCCGAATTACCTACGTACAACGGACCTGGTGGTTGCTTTAAACCATCAATGCCAACGCCATGGATAATCACTTCACCGTTGTGAGGGCCCTCAATAACAACGCCCATATCCCGGAAAGCTTGGAGCGTAGCGAGCGCATCTTCACCTTCTAAAAATCCAGAAACCCGTGTCATACCATCGGCTAAAGAGCCCAGCATAATCGAACGGTGCGACATAGACTTATCGCCTGGTACACGAATGTCTCCTTGAATTGGAGACTGATATTTTGCTACAAAATCCATACTATTCACTTTAAATTGTCGGTAACTACGTTGCTGTAATACAGCAGAAAAATGTTCTCTTGCGGCTTTAGCGCGCGTCATCACGCCCATCAGCGCGTTGCGATCGTGCGCCTTAATAGACTCTTTAAGGCTGGTAAACGAACGGATGGCATCTTCGAGCGCGTTAACGATCTCTCGTGAGTTCGTCGCTGCGATATCGGCCCACATGCGTGGGTCGCTCGCCGCAATTCGCGTAAAGTCTCTGAACCCACCGGCTGCGTACTGAAATATCTCACGATTTTCCGACGCTCCAGCGAGCTGATCGACGAGGGCGAACGCTAAAAAATGTGGAAGGTGGCTAGTCGCAGCCAATACTCGATCATGGTGTTCGACATCCATCGTGACGGTTTTCGCACCAATCCCTCGCCACAATTGCTTGACCGTATCGATCGCCTCGGCCGCCGAGTCTGGCAGAGGACATACGATAATGGTTTGTTCACGGAATAACTCGACGTTCGCAGCCGTTAAACCACTTTGTTCCGAGCCCGCGATCGGATGTGACGGTACAAAACGTCTACGAAGGGCGGGATCAAGTTGCTCTGATAACTCGACGAGAAACGCCTTTGTACTACCCATATCGGTGACGTAAGCCCCTCGTTCGAGGGCCTCGGTAATCGTGGGCAAAAAATTGTTGTAAGCAAGTACCGGCGTCGCTAGTACCAGGATGTCGTTATCAGAGAACCGATGTTTTTCAAAGCACACAGGTGCATCTATGACGTCCAGCTCTTGCGCACGCACGAGTGTGGCGGCGTCGGTATCAAAACCGTATACCAGATGGCCGGCAGCTCGAAGCGCAAGCGCAGTTGAACCACCGATCAAACCCAATCCAATAACGAAGACGTTTTTCTTAGTCATTGGTCTAGCTATAAAACGGCGACTGGGTACGAGCCGAGAACTCGCAGATCACCAGAATGCTCCGAGATATGGTCAAGCACATCAGCGACACGCTGCTCTGATGTATGACCCAAGAAGTCGACGAAGAAAACGTAACTCCATTTAGCATTACGTGATGGACGGGTCTCAACACGAGTCAAATCAACGCCCGCTTCGTAGAACGGACGCAAAAGATCGTGAAGAGCGCCGGGCTTGTTGCGCAGTGACACAACGATTGATGTCTTGTCATTGCCACTCGCAGGAACTGCCTCAGAACCGATGATCAGGAAGCGAGTTGTGTTGTCTGGCTGATCTTCAATCTTCTCTGCAATCGGTTCAAGAGCATAAAGCTGACTTGCCATGTCGCCCGCAATCGCTGCTGAATGCCATTCACTCCCGACTCGACGTGCAGCTTCTGCATTGCTCGCGACGGGTACCCTCTCGATGCTTGGGTAGTTTGCGTCTAGCCATTTACGGCACTGAGCGAATGACTGTGGGTGAGAGTAAACACGGGTAATTTGGTCACGCTTAGTGGTCTCACCAATCAAGAGGTGTTGGTGAATTCGTAGCTCGACTTCGCCGCAAATACGAACCGACGACTCCATAAAGTTATCGAGCGTATGATTTACAACACCTTCAGTGGAGTTCTCTACGGGCACAACCCCGTAGTTCACAGCGCCTGCTGCAACTTCACGGAATACCTCGTCAATGGCGCCGTAGGGAATCGCTACGGCCGACTTACCAAAATGCTTCTGAGCTGCTTGTTGAGTAAAGGTTCCCTCGGGCCCTAAGAAAGCGACACGAATTGGTTGCTCGAGTGCCAAACAAGACGACATGATCTCGCGAAACAAACGCGCCATTTCTTCGTCGGATAAGGGACCTTTGTTTCGCTCCATAACGCCACGTAAGACTTGAGCCTCGCGTTCAGGACGGTAGAACGTGAGCGGAACTGCACCGCTGTTACCGGTTTTTATGCGTGCAACTTCTTCGGCGAGCTTTGCACGGCTGCTAATCAGCTCAATGAGCTCGCCATCGACGCGATCAATTTGATCGCGGATTGAATTTAATTCGTCTTCTTTCGTCATGATCAACCATGTTTTTTTGCAAATTCGTGCATGAAATCGATGAGCGCTAATACGCCCTCTTCCGGCATGGCATTATAGATACTTGCGCGCATTCCACCGACTGAACGGTGGCCAGCGAGGTTACATAATCTCGCACGCTCTGCTTCCTCGAGAAACTTCGAATCGAGGGATGAATCACGAAGCACAAAGGGCACGTTCATAAGCGATCGGTTCTTAAGCTGAACCGGATTCGAATAAAACCCAGACTCATCGATTGCGTTGTACAGAAGCTCGGCTTTACGCACATTTTGCCGCTGAATCGCTTCTACACCGCCTTGGTCAAGTAGCCACTCAAATACCAAATTAGCGAGATAGATGCTGTACGTAGGCGGCGTATTTAACATCGAATCCGCATCGCGCACCGATGAATACTCAAACACGGCCGTCTGCTGCGGTAGCGCGTTATCGATGAACGAACGTCTTGCAATCACAACTACAATACCTGCAGGACCAATATTCTTCTGAGCACCCGCATAAATAAAGTCGAATTTGGAAACGTCGATAGTCTCACTCAGAATAGATGATGAAAAATCTGCGACGAGAGGTGCATTAACCTCGGGAACATAGGGGAAACGGACACCACCGATGGTCTCATTCGGTGTGTAGTGTAGATAATCAAAAGAATCTAATGACCCAATATCGGCCGCTTCAGGCGCATGGCAGAAACTGCTGTCGGCCGAAGAGTAGACTTCCTCCGCCACACCAAATGCGCGCGCAGTTTGAATTGCTTTTTGCGACCACTGCCCCGTGGTGATGTACGCAGCTTTGCTTCTTAGAAAATGTGAGGGGATCAACGAAAACTGAGCGGTTGCGCCGCCCTGCATAAAAAACACATCGTGAGTGTCAGGAATATTCATCAACGCCTTTAAGCGCGCTTTTGAAGACTGAAGGACTTCTCCGAAAAGCTCACCTCGATGTGTAACCTCCATAATAGACATCCCCGACCCTTTAAAATCGAGCATCTCTGCAGAGGCTCTTTCGAGCACGGAAGTTGGCAGGGCCGCAGGCCCTGCACAAAAATTAAAGCTGCGAGACATTCTTAAGACTCGGTTGAGGTATCACCCTCGACGTTACCTTCAGCGTCTTCGCCTTCTTCATTTGGCGAATTCACTTGTGACTCATCGATACGAGCAATACTGACTAGGTTTTCGGTATCGCGAACGCGAATGACGCGGACGCCCTGAGTGTTACGGCCCGAGGTAGAAATCTCGTCACAACGCGTACGAATAAGCGTGCCTTGGTCTGAGATCAGCATGACTTCATCGCCGTCATTTACTTGAATGGCGCCAACCACACTACCGTTTCGCTCCGAACAGGTCATCGCGATGACACCCTTACCGCCGCGGCCCTTGGTGGGGTAATCGACGCATGGCGTACGCTTGCCATAGCCATTTTCAGAAACCGTTAGGATCTTACCGCCCTCGTTAGGAATAATCATCGACAGAACGCGATGCTCTTCTGGTAAGCGAATGCCTCGAACTCCCTTCGCGGTACGGCCCATTGAGCGCACGTCAGTTTCAGCGAATCGAACCGCCTTACCTTCGCTCGAGAACAGCATGACATCGCATTCGCCGTTTGTGATCGCCGTCGAAACAAGATAATCATCTTCAACCAAATCAATCGCAATCAGACCGACGCTGCGCTGGCGTGCAAACGCTGGAAGTGGCGTCTTCTTGACCGTTCCGTTTGCGGTCGCAAACATAATGAAGTGATCTTCTGCGTATTCTTCGACTGGGAGCATCGATGTAACACGCTCACCCTCTGCGAGGTTAAGTAAGTTAACCATTGGACGGCCACGTGAACCGCGCGATGCGAGTGGAATTTGGAACACTTTAAGCCAATACACCTTACCGAAATTGGTAAAGAACAGCATCATCGTGTGTGTATTAGCGATGACCAAGTGCTCGATAAAGTCTTCGTCTTTTAATGCCGACGCACTCTTGCCCATACCACCTCGACGCTGTGCTTGATAATCGTCAAGTGACTGCGTTTTCGCGTAACCGCTGTGAGAAATCGTCACAACACGTTCTTCAGGTGTAATTAAATCTTCAACGCTCAAGTCGTGGTGTGACGCTAGAATATCTGAACGACGCTCGTCGTCGTACTCATCGACAATCGCCGAGAGCTCACCACGAATGACGCCCATCAGTTCGTCACGAGACCCTAAGATTTCAAGGAAGCGAGCGATTTGCTCTAACTTTTCTTGGTACTCACCTAAAAGCTTCTCATGCTCCATCCCGGTTAAACGGTGAAGGCGAAGTTCTAAGATGGCTTGCGCTTGGGTCGGCGACAGGTGATAGCCGTCGTCCTTTAGGCCAAAGCAATCATCTAAATCGTCGGGACGTGAGTCGGTCGCGCCTGCACGATCAAGCATTTCGTTGATAGTGCCTGCATCCCATGCCATTTCAAGCAATTTAACTTTTGCCTCTGCAGGCGATGGCGAACTTTTAATCACCTGAATCACAGGGTCGATGTTGGCTAACGCAACGGCATAGCCCTCTAAGATATGACCACGCTCTCGCGCCTTACGAAGTAAGTAAACCGTACGACGCGTAACCACTTCTTGGCGGTGATGAATAAAATGCGTAAGCATTTGGTGAAGGTTCAGCGTTTGCGGCTGACCATCGGCGAGCGCAACCATATTGATACCAAATACGGTCTCAAGCTGGGTTTGCTTATACAAGTTATTGAGCACTACATCGCCGCTTTCGCCACGTTTAAGCTCAATGACGATGCGCAGACCATCTTTGTCGGATTCGTCACGAAGTTCCGAGATGCCTTCAATTTTCTTATCTTTAACCAGCTCAGCGATCTTTTCGATCAGTCGCGCCTTGTTAACCTGATATGGAATCTCGTTAACAATAATCGTATCTCGACCGTTCGACTCGTTGTGAATGACGTCGGCTTTAGAGCGGACGTAAATGCGACCTCGACCGGTACGGTAAGCTTGAATGATGCCTGCACGCCCGTTAATCGTTGCGCCTGTTGGGAAGTCTGGGCCTGGAATGATCTCCATAAGCTCATCAATCGTCGCATGTGGGTGATCGATTAGATGCAAGCAACCGCTAATGATCTCACCGAGATTATGCGGCGGAATATTTGTCGCCATACCAACAGCAATGCCCGACGCACCGTTAACCAAAAGGTTAGGTACGCGAGCTGGGAGCACGGCAGGAATCTGCTCTGTGCCATCGTAGTTGGGAACGAAGTCGACGGTTTCTTTATCGAGATCGCTAAGTAATTCGTGTGCAATTTTTGCCATTCGCACTTCGGTGTAACGCATTGCAGCCGCGTTATCACCATCGATCGAACCGAAGTTGCCTTGACCATCAACCAGCGGATATCGAAGAGAGAAAGGCTGAGCCATACGAACAATTGTGTCGTAAACAGCAGAGTCACCATGCGGGTGATATTTACCAATCACGTCACCAACAACACGCGCAGACTTTTTATACGGCTTGTTGTAGTCGTTTTTGAGCTCGCTCATTGCGAACAACACGCGTCTGTGCACTGGTTTCATTCCATCACGGACGTCTGGTAATGCACGACCGACAATGACACTCATTGCGTAATCGAGGTAACTTTGTTTTAGCTCGTCTTCGATATTAATCGGTAGGACTTCTTTAGCAATCTCACCCATCTTATAAGAGACCCTTATGTTGGCGATTATTTAACGCTTGAGAACAGCAGTTAGCAGTAGAATCAAGCCATTATTTTTATCTCAGTTATGTTACCACAACCATCGGTTTTTTATAGCGTTTTAACGTAAATTCGACGCCTAAAACGGCACATGAAAAAAGTTATTGCTGAACTGCTGAAAAACACCTCGTTAGACAGTAAACTAAGACAAACATTGTGGAGAATGAACATGTCGAACCACGACACCAACGTCGATCAGGCAGAAATCGCAAAGTTCGAACAGCTAGCCCATAAGTGGTGGGACGAAAATAGTGAGTTCAAGCCTTTGCACGACATCAACCCGCTTCGTGCGAACTACATCGACCAGAGAGCCGAGCTACCTGGTAAGTTACACTTAGATGTTGGTTGCGGCGGGGGTTTGCTGACCGAGGCCTGCACTCAGCGCGGTGCTAACTCTACAGGCATCGATATGGGCGAGGCGCCTCTGAGTGTTGCTAAGCTTCATGCACTTGAGTCTGAACTCAATATTGAGTATCTCCAAATCCCAGCTGAACAGTTCGCCGAAGAACGCCCCGAGTATTATGACGTAGTCACCTGCTTAGAGATGCTTGAGCACGTGCCCGACCCTTCGTCGATCGTAAAAGCATGCGCCGATCTCTGCAAACCAGGTGGACAACTGTTTTTCTCAACAATTAATCGCAATCCAAAGAGCTATGCTTTCGCCATCATTGGCGCCGAGTATTTGTTGCGCCTGCTCCCCAAAGGCACTCACGAATACTCTAAATTCATTAAACCCGCCGAGCTCGCTCACGCGATTCGCGCCGCAGGTCTTGAGCTCGTTGAGAGTACCGGCATGGTATACAACCCACTCACTAAAAAATACTCGCTATCCGATAGCGATCTCGATGTAAATTATTTGATGCATGCAAGGAAACCCCTGTGATTAAAGCGCCACTCGACTACGCACCGAAAGCGGATGCGCTAAAAGGACTCACCATTTTAATTACGGGCGCCGGTGATGGCATTGGTCGTGTTGCTGCGTATACGTTTGCAAAGCACGGCGCGACGGTTATTCTGCTTGGTCGAACCGAAGAGAAACTGGAAATCACTTACGACGAAATCGTCAAGAACGGCTTCCCTGAACCAGTGATTGTAAAACTCGATTTAGCAACACTAGACGACACGCAAGCAAACGAATTGGCCGCGATGATCGAGTCAGAATTCGGCACGCTCGACGGCATACTTCACAATGCCTCCCTACTAGGTCGACGGTCACCGATCGAAAACTTCCCACCCGAAACGTGGACCAAAGTCATGCAGGTCAACCTGAATGCGGCCTTCTTCCTAACACGCGCCCTACTGCCGTTGATGCACACTTCCAAGAACCCAAGTATTGTTTTTACTAGTTCAAGTGTTGGTCGTAAAGCTCGCGCTCACTGGGGTGTTTATGGCGTTTCTAAGTTCGCAACCGAAGGATTGGCAATGACACTCGCCGACGAGCTAGAAGAAGTCAGTCGAGTACGCGTGAATACTTTAAATCCTGGTGCGACTCGAACGCAGATGAGAAGCGCAGCCTATCCAGCTGAGAATCCTGCAGATGTGGCATCTCCACATGACTTAATGCCGACCTACCTCTACTTATTCGATGAGGTCAGCTTAGGCGTTTCCGGCCAACAATTTAATGCCCAATAAAAAAAGCAGCCGAATGGCTGCTTTTTTGTTTAACGCTTGGTACGTCTTCCGCGTTCTGCGCGGCGACGCAAACGATCGTTTTGACGCTTAAACTGTTTTAGTTCTTCCGGTTTAAGCTTTGCTCGTTCTCCAGCCAGTTCAACTTCACGTAAAAGAACCGATACGTCTTTTGGCGGTAATTCGAGCCACGAACCCTGTGTAAGGTGACTAGGAATGAAGACTGGTCCGTAGCGCACGCGCTTCAATCGACTCACTTCAACACCTTGTGACTCCCATAAACGACGAACTTCACGGTTTCGCCCCTCGAGAAGTGCTACATAGAACCAATGGTTGGTGCGATCTGTATCGTTGTTTGCTGCACGAACATCGGTAAATTTAGCCATACCGTCTTCAAGCCAAACACCTTCTTTAAGGCGTTCAATCATTTCGTCCGTTACATCACCGTGGATACGCACAGCGTACTCCCGATCCATGTTGTATCGCGGGTGCATTAGGCGGTTCGCCAGTTCACCGTCGTTGGTAAACAGCAGTAGACCGCTAGTATTGATGTCGAGACGACCAACACTGATCAGCCGCTCGCCACGCATGGATGGCAGGTTATCGAAAACCGTCGGGCGACCTTCAGGGTCGGAACGAGTGCATACCTCACCTTCACGCTTGTGATATACGATGACACGGCGACGATCGAGCTCTTCAACTCGGACTCGCTTACCATCGACTTCAATTTTTTCCTTGCCACTTAGTCGCTGACCAATGTGGGCTGGTTGACCATCAACAAGAACTCGTCCTGCTGCAATTAATCGCTCCGCCTCCCGGCGGGACGCAACGCCATTCGCTGCGAGCAACTTTTGTATCTTCTCGCCTTCGCTCATTAGGCTTTTTCTTCCTCTAGTTGAAGTGAATCCGATAAAATGGATTCAACTTTAGTTTCTAGCAGTGTTTCTCGACTATCTCCCTCGTTAAGGGGTTCTTCCGTAAACACACTAGTGTAATCGTCTTGCGCAACTTCTGCGCTATCACCGCCGTCAGGCAACCCAAACACGTCGCGACCAATTTCGTCGATATCGCGAATGTCGTTTAACGAAGGTAGCTGCGACAACGACGTTAAATTAAAATAATCCAAAAAAGCAGGGGTTGTACCGAATAACGCAGGGCGTCCCGGCACTTCTTTATGACCTACTTCTTTTACCCAGCCCCGTTCAGTGAGTGTTCGAATAATGTTCGAACTGACGGCTACACCGCGAACATCTTCAATTTCGCCTCGCGTGATGGGCTGTCGGTAAGCAATAAGCGCCAGGGTTTCAAGTAACGCCCGGGAGTATTTTTGCGGACGCTCCTCGACCATACGAGAAATATATGGAAGTACCTCATCACGAGCAGTGAAACGCCAGCCCGATGCGACACGCTGTAACATCATAGCCGAGGTTTCGAATCTCGCTTCGATTAGCTCGATGGCCTCGTCGATTAACGAGGAGTCTGGCTCTCTACCTTCATCAAATAAACGCTTAATCTTTTGCTTATCAAGTGGCTTATCTGCGGTAAATAGTGCCGCCTCTATGATATGCGAACAGAATAGCTTATCCATCAATCGCAACCTCCGATATACGCGCACGAACTCGAATTTCCCCAAAGGCTTCAACCTGAACGATATCAAGTAAAGACTCTTTTATCAGCTCCATTATGGCCAAGAAGGTAACAACCACTCCTGCCCTACCTTCCTCGAGTCGGAAGAGTTCGGAAAACTTAACCAGCCTATCGGACCCCTTTAAATGGTCTAATACCGCTGTCATTCGCTCGCGCGTGCTGAGTTGTTCTCTCGCAATCTGGTGTGACTCAAACATACTGGCGCGCTTTAGCACTTCGCCAAACGCCAAGCATAACTCACCGAGCTCGACATCGGGATGAGAGCTTTTACGAATAGGCTCAAAGTACTGGGGCTGCGCGACAATGGTGTCCCGATCGACACGCGGAAGCGCATCTAAGTCTTCGGCCGCAGCCTTATAGCGTTCGTACTCTTGAAGTCGACGAATTAAAGCGGCGCGAGGATCGTCCTCTTCATCGTCGTGCTCGTCACTTCGCGGTAGCAACATGCGTGATTTAATTTCTGCCAACGTCGCTGCCATCACGAGATACTCGGCGGCAAGTTCAAGCTGTAGATTTTTCATAAGATCAACGTACGTCATGTACTGTTCAGTGATCTGAGCAACATTGACTTCGAGGATGTCAATATTTTGTTTACGGATTAAGTAAAGTAACAAGTCGAGCGGGCCTTGAAACGACTCGAGAATAATCCGCAGAGCATCAGGGGGGATGTAAAGATCCTTGGGAATTTCAGCGAGTGGCTCGCCGCCAATAAGCGCCATCGTTGCTTCGCTGGTCGACATGCGTACGCCCCCTTTTGAGTAATCTTGTCGTTAATTATTCGTTTATAGTACCAAGCTTTTTAAATTTCGTCAGGAATAAAAGGTGTCCAATCTCCGCCACCTTTTCGCAAGAGCTGAGGAATATCCTCAGTTAAATCAATGACGGTCGTTGGCTCCGGTGCCACCCATCCGCCATCGATGATTAAATCGAGCTGATGTTCGAACATTTGGCGGATTTCCCACGGATCATAGAATGGATCAGTCTCGTTTGGTGCGATCAACGTGGTTGAAATGAGTGGCTCACCCAACTGTTCGAGAATCGAGTGCGCGATTGGATTCGACGGCACGCGAATCCCAATCGTACGCTTCTTCGGGTGCATCATCTGACGTGGCACTTCCCTAGTCGCACTAAGAATAAACGTAAATGCGCCCGGAGTAGCCGCTTTCAATAGGCGGTAATAGGCATTATTAACCTTAGCAAACTCTCCCACCGCAGAGAGATCACCACACAGAAGCGTGAAGTTGTGCTTAGAGTCGACGCGTCGAATCGTTCGCATACGCTCTATTTCGCGCTTTTGCCCTAAGCAACATCCCAAGGCATAGCCCGAGTCGGTTGGATACGCGATGAGCCCACCTGAGCGAAGAATCTCCACAGCCTGCTTCGCGAGTCGTGGCTGCGGATTGTCTGGGTGCATTTGAAAGAATTGACTCATAAGTTAATCCGTTAAGGCATGAATTAGAAGTGGCGTTCCATCGGGAAGCGTGGGAATACTGCCCACAGCTTTGCCGCCCCAACTGTCGTCATGATAATCAGAACCACCACTGACCGTAAGCCCTCGGGACGTCACTCGATCGATGAGCGAGACAACTTGAGTTGGCTGTACATCCGGCGTCGCGACTTCGACCGCGTCGCCATTGGCTTCCATAAAATCGTCGAGAAGCTCGTTGAGTTTAGTGCGCGTCAATTTGTACTGGAGCGGATGTGCTAATACCGCAACACCACCGGCGCGATGAATCGCCTCTATCACTTCCGTTAACTCGGGCCACTCAACTGACGCCGCACATTTTTTTCCGTTTCCGAGCCATTTCTGAAAAGCGGTTGAGGTATCTCGTACGATACCCAAATTGGCAAGCGCCTTCGCGAAATGAGGCCGGCAGACTTCGCCATTCTCGGCTTCAGCGCGCGCCAATTGAAGAATATCCTCGGTCAGCTTAAGCTCACGCGTTAATAAACTCGCAATTCGCACATTACGCTGCTCTCGACGTGACACCGAATCGGCAATTAACGACTGCAAATCGACACTCTGTTCATCGAAATCGAGCGCAACAATATGTATGCATCGCTTGCGCCAATTCGTAGAAATTTCACAACCAGATATAACAGCGAAACGGTTTCTAGCCGCGCTTCGAAATGGTTCAATACCGTTCGTCGTATCGTGATCGGTTAACGCAACGACGTCCAAATTGGCATCGGCGACGCGATCAGCAAGCTCCTCGGGTGACAAAGCGCCGTCAGAATAGTTGGAATGGAAATGCAGATCCCATTTCAGTGGCTTCACGCGTTTTCCTCAGTGACTTAAATGCTTGAGTTAATTATGATTGCAGTACTTACATTTGTCGACGAATTAAAATGAAACAACTTCTTGAATTTCTTCCGATTATTCTTTTTTTTGTAGTGTATAAACTCAGTGGTTCAACGATTGAGCTATTTGGGTGGAGTTACACGCTTGATGGTATCTATTCTGCGACCATCGCGATCATGCTGTCGTATCCGATCGTATTAATCATCGACACAGTACTCCGTAAAAAGGTCGATAAAAAACTATTTTGGACCGCGGTGGTCGTTATCGCACTCGGCGCACTAACCTTAGGCTTTCATAGTGCAGCGTTTATTCAGTGGAAGCCGACACTGGTCAACTGGGTATTAGCATTAGGCATCGTTGTCCCAAAACTCTTCGGTAAACGTAGCTGGATCAAGCTTGCCATGGGCGGCCAACTTGAGCTCACCAGCAAAACATGGGCCCGCCTTGAATGGACCTGGGTGGTGTACCTATTTAGCGTTGGTCTATTAAATCTTGTCGTGGCGTACCAGTTTAGCGAGGCCTTCTGGGTCGATTACAAACTCTATAGTGCCGTAGGCTTTAGTATTATCATTGTCGTGATCACGTCATTCATCGTGATGCCCGATTTAAAACAGAACAATCGAGAGGAAAATCAGTAACATGCTATTTGCTATCATCAGTGAGGACGTTCCTAACTCCTTAGAGCGTCGTAAGAACGTGCGCCCCGCTCACCTCGCGCGGTTGCAAGCATTAGCTGACCAAGATCGCTTACTCGTCGCGGGTCCGCACCCTAATAGTGACGGTACCGAGGGCTTTACGGGCAGTTTAGTTATCGCGGAGTTTGACTCGCTCGAAGATGCATCACGTTGGGCTGACGTTGATCCCTATATCGAAGCAGGCGTTTACGCAAACGTCGTGGTTAAACCATTTAAAGCGGTACTCCCGTGAAGCGATCCGTAGCGGCTCTATTAGCCTTATTCACCGCAGGCGTCGAAGCAAAGACCTATGAAGTCTTTACCGATCTTGGCACGATGTACCTAGAAACTCACGAGCAACTCGCGCCGATTTCTAGTGAAAACTTCGATCGTTACGTAAACGAAGGATTTTATAACCACACGATTTTCCACCGCGTGGTTGAGGATTTTGTTGTTCAAGGGGGTGGTTTCACGACAACCCTCGATCGAAAAGACACTCACGACGCGATTGAGAATGAGAGTACTAATGGGCTTCGCAATCTCCGCGGCACGGTCGCAATGGCCCGTTTTAGTGACCCAAATAGTGCTACGAGCCAGTTTTATGTCAATTTAAAAGATAACCCTCATCTTGACGCCACACCTGAATCTCCCGGATACACGGTGTTTGCTAATATTAGATGTGGATTAGCCGTTGCCGACGCCATTGCCAAAGAAGAGACGCGCCAATTCGAGTCATTTACCCATCTACCCAGCAACCCTGTAAGGGTCATTTGGATTAAGCCAATAGAGACAGAGAACCATGGTTATACTGAGTGTAAACGTCAACAAAATCGCACTGATCCGTAACTCACGCGAGGGAAACAACCCCGACTTAGTTGCGTATTCGAAGTCGTGCATTGAACTAGGCGCGCGAGGAATCACGGTTCATCCTAGGCCCGACCAGCGTCATATTCGTGCAGACGATATCGAACCACTAGCCGACCTCTGTCAGCAGTACTCTAACGTCGAGTTCAATATCGAGGGGAACCCACTGGCCTCAGCACTCGGTAGCTACCCCGGTTTCACAAAGCTGATTGAGCTTGTCCGCCCCGATCAAGTGACTCTAGTACCCGACTCCGATGAACAATTAACCAGCGATCACGGTTTCGACCTATCGGGCGACAACACAGAGCTGACAGAGCTCATCGCACACTACAAATCTCTGGGCTGTCGTGTTTCCGTCTTCATGGATGCCGACTTAGCGCAGATAGATCGCGTGCCGGAAATTGGCGCAGACAGAATTGAGCTTTACACGGGGCCCTATGCAGAAGCATGGCTTGAGGGGCCGGAAGAAGCGAAGAAAAGCTTCGAAAGCTATGCCGACTGTGCGACGCGTGCTCATGAGTTGGGGTTAGGGGTCAACGCAGGTCACGATCTTAATTTAGATAACATGACGCTGTTTAAGCAACTGCCGCACTTAGCTGAAGTCTCGATCGGCCACGCGCTTACCATTGAGTCGTTAAATTATGGCTTATCGACCACGCTTAAGCGTTACTCAGAGCTGCTAAAAGACGCATGAAGATAGCCATAATCGGTAAGGGTAAACTGGGCTCTGCACTCGATGCCCTATGCCGTCGTTACGAGCACAATGTCGTATTACTAGCGCGTGATTGGCG
>JABXIR010000041.1 GCA_013372965.1 Gammaproteobacteria bacterium | reverse complement strand
CAAGAGGCGACCAGCGCCGAATTAATTTGGGTCGCTAAACGGTAGTAATCGATCGCAGCTTCATACTGAGCTTGATCACGATAAAGATGTCCTAGCTCCTGTAAGCCTCTTGCATAGCCAGGGGATTGCGTCGTAAGTTTTTTTAAATGTTGTTCAGCAAGATCAAATTTCCGGACGTATCGGTTCGCCACCGCAGCGAGATAATGATATTCCGATGAAGACTCATCGTCCATTTCCGGAGAGTTTAGAATGGCAAGCGCCTTATCAAAGTCACCCAATTTAATGGCGTGTTTGAGATTATCAAGGGAGTTAGACATCTAGCATATTGCTCGCTTTCTTAGAAAAAACACTCAATGAGTGTACGGTAGCGAAAGGCATAAAAAAAGCGCGTGGAGGAACCACGCGCTTTGGTTCACAACGAGTTAAAAGTCGAAGGCGACTCGTAAACCAACTGTGCGCGGCTTCGCGTAGTTTATGCGAGCACGATCGAAGTAGAAATTACCTGCCATCTGAGCACGCTCATCAGTCAAGTTATCGACGTACATCTCTGCTTTCCAACCTTCTGCGCTTACGCCCGCAGTCATGCCGTACATTGTCCATGCATCAAGCTTAAGTCGGTTGATCGTAATGATGTCTGTATAAACCTCATCCGAATATAGCATTTGGCCCTGAACATGCGCGGTGAGATTGTCGAACATCCCCCACTCATAGCGCACCGTATTAGTGAACTGCATTTCAGGTGCATAAGCTAGACTATCGCCCTCGATCACATCATTCGTAGGCACTAAAACGTCGGTGATTTCGGTGTCTAAGAAAGAGAAAGCAGAACTTACGTACAAGCCTGAAACCTCGAGAGGTACCCAAGTAATTTCACCCTCCAACCCTCTCACTTCGGCATTTGCCGCGTTATCGGAGAAGAACAAGTTGGTAATACTTGGATCGAAAATCGTCGTTTGCATACGCTCAATCTCAACCATGAACAAGTTGGCATTCAAGCGAAGAGAACGATCAAAGAAATCAGTCTTCATACCGAACTCAATATTAGTCACTTCATCAGTGTCGAGTGCGTAAGGTACTGTATAACCCTGACCATTTGACGCGCCACCCGGACGGTTGAGAAGCCCAGGACGGAAACCCTCTGACACCGTGACATAGTAGAGTTGGTCTTCCATTGGGCGCCAGTTTGCCGTCGCTTTAAAGATAGTACCAGAGGTTTCCGCAGCGTCAGGCGCATTAAGCGCCGCGACCACATTAGCTGGTGTCGATGCGTCAATTTGATCTTTGTAATAAGTGGTCTGTGGATCTGAACAGTTACGCAACGTGTATTGCCCATCTGCGTTGTACAGATCGGAAATATCGGTACCGAAAGCATTAGAGTCCTTCGAGAAGAATAACGCGCGGTTGCAGAAAGATGAGTTCGCACTCCCCTCCATATCAACCGTAACGTCGTAATAACGAGCGCCTAAAACAAACGACAAACTATCGCTTAGGTCAAAAGTAACCTCACCGAATACACCCCATTGTTTGTCGGTACGTTCAACGTCATTACGAAAAATTACACCCTCTGGGTATGCGCCCGAATCAGAACGATACCCAGTGTCGAATGAATAGTTGTCAACCCAGCCTAAACCGCCATCCACGATGGTTGAGCCTGGGTAGGTAAAGTCATTTAGCTCTTGCAGTGTAAGATCACTTAGGAATACACCGGTGGTTGCTCTAATCGATGCTGACTGATCAGTACTGATACGAAATTCGTGAGTGGTTACTTCCGTCTTAGTAAAGCTATCGACGAAAAGGTTTGGCGCTCCGCAATTCCCGACCGGTCCGCCCGCTCCGGGATAAACGACGCTGTAATCACAAATGTAGTATGGTAAATACTGACCCACAAACATGTAGTCTGTGTAATCAATGATCTGGTCTGCCTCACGTTTTGTGTAAGCACCCGTGTACACGGCCTCTAGCTCACCGATCATACCGGTCAGTGTCCATGCAACAGAGTCAAATGTATCTTCAAGCGAGTCTTCAGCAAATCGCTGAATTTCGAAGTCATCTAGCTCTTCGTCTTCAAAAAAGACGCCATCAGACTCGATTTCTTGGTGCGCATAGCTCACCAAAACATTCCAATCGTTCGACACGTCGTAGCTCACTGCTACACGCCCACCGGTGTAGGTAGTGTCGTTAATATCTTCTGCGACAAGATCGTCGTTGTTTGCAACCGCCCTATTGACATTGCTTAGGTCCGCACCCGCTTGGAAGCCTGCGCGAATAGCACTTACAGGCACACCGTTATCACGGACCGTACCCGCTGTTCGGAATCGAGCACTTTCACTGATGTCACGAGAACCCGCAACATTATCAATATATCCACCTTTGTGATCTTGGTAGATAACCGCGCGAACCGCTGCTCGATCACTAATTACGGCGTTATACATCGCTTCGAAGTTATAGCTTGGCTCGCCGCCTGATGTCGTGGCGACGCCCGCTTTAAACCTGCCGTAGCTGTCCAGCGTGTCTGGTTTATTGGTGATAAGACGAACTGTACCAGCTTGAGAGCTTGCACCGAACAACGTACCTTGAGGGCCAGAAAGTACCTCGATTCGACTCATATCTGCTGCGTACACATCTAGATTACGGCCGGGTTGCGCTAACGGGTGTTCATCTAGGTAAAACGCGACATTTGGAGCCAATCCGGCCACGCCAGCGGTCGTTAAATTTGGTGTTGTCGATGCGATACCACGAATGTAAATCGTGCTTTGACCAGGGCCACTGCCACCAGCAGTTACACCGGGCAATTGAACCAGATAGTCGGAAAATGTGGTGACGCCTCGATTTTCAAGGCTTTCCGTCGTAAGAGCCTGCACGGCAACCGGGATGTCCTGTGCACTCTCTGTGCGTTTAGTCGCCGTT
>JABXIR010000154.1 GCA_013372965.1 Gammaproteobacteria bacterium | reverse complement strand
GGATCGAAGATCTCGATCCACCTCGCTGCCAGCCGGGCGCGAGTGAAGTCATTATCGAACAACTGCAGTCTCACGGCTTAGTCCCCGACTCGATCAGCTATCAATCGCAACATCTCGGCCGATATCAACGTGCCCTCGAACAACTCATCACACTTCCAAACGTGTATTACTGCGATTGCACCCGCAAAGAGATCGTGTCTCGAGGTGGGACGGAGCAAGGGTACTGTCTGAGCCGTCAACATCAGATCGACCCAAATGATGCCGCGATTCGTGTTCGACTCGAGACTCAACCCAATTGGAATGATTTAGTCCAGGGGCAACAACAGAACAGCCAATCTTCGACGGAGCTGATACTCAAGCGACGCGATGGACTTCACGCATACCCACTTGCGGTCGTTGTCGATGACATCGACCTCGGCGCGACACATATTGTTCGCGGCTACGATTTAATCGATGTTGCCGCAGGACAAATTGAACTTTACAAGTTATTGAATGCCCCAGTTCCAGCGTTTCTCCACATCCCGGTGGCGGCGAATCGTTTTGAGCAAAAGCTGTCGAAGCAAAACAAAGCACCAGCACTCGACGCAAACGATGCGATCCATCACTTACAACTCGCGCTGACCCACCTAAATCAGCCACGAAACGATCAATTGAAAAGCGTTTCTGATATGCTTGAATTCGCGGTAGAACATTGGCGTCGAGACTTAATCCCGAGCACTCAATCGGTGCCCGCGCCAGATCACTTATCTTACCAACTCGAATAGGAAGCAAACGCTGTGAATCGCGCGCTGTTTTTTGTCATTGTACTGGGCTATCTATTAGCACCCTACATGTACACGTGGCTCGCCGACCCGAATGGTGCTTGGTATCGGCCGTTCGTGGTCTGGAGTTTCGCGGTTGTCGCACTGTCCGTCATGTCAGGAAGACTAAAAGATGACCACTGACGCGCTACTCATCGCATTTCTCGCACTCGTTTATCTAACGTCACTGTTCGGACTCGCTTATCTATCCGATCGCAATATCCTGCCCGTATCGGTGACTCGAAGCCCCGTATTGCATGCTTTAGCCCAAGGTACCTTCATCAGCGCCTGGGGTTACTACGGTATCTTTTCGCTCGCGCAAACACATGGTTACGGCGCCCTCGCCTATTATTTGGGCACCGGAGCGCTGTTGTTATTTGCACCGTTCATACTGATCCCGATGACACGAATTGCGAATCAATTCCAACTCAATTCGTTTGCGGACTTGCTGGCGTTTCGCTTTCCAACCGCTTCGCTTGGTAAGTGGGTTACGGTCGTGTTGCTGCTATCAGCCATGCCTCTGATGGCACTGCAAATCAAAGCGGTCGTAGAAGCTTGGTCGATCGCCGTCGCACCGAACCGCACCGAGATTGGTTTCTCCCCCCTCTTCGCGGTGTTATTTGTCGCAACCGTGTGTAGCTTTGCGGTCATCTTTGGGACGGGCCGTATCAATCAAAATGGTTTAGTGGTTACCCTCGCCGCCGAGTCAGTACTTAAACTTGCCGGCATCGTGAGCTTAGGTGGTGTCGCCATATTCTCCGTCTTCAACGGCCCGGGCGATTTAGATCAATGGCTGGTCGCTCACCCCGAGCAGATGAACATCGTCTATCAGGTACTCGGCCAAGATAACTCGCCTTGGCTGGTACTAATCTTCCTCTCGGGCAGTCTGTTAATGCCGCACGCATTTAACTACAACAATGGGCGAAAGTTACAAATTAGGTCGCTGCGCATTGGCAGTTGGTTAATCCCACTGTATCTCATGCTAATGGCGCTGCCGTTATTCCCAATTATTTGGGCAGCCGAATCCTTAAACGCGCCTTACATTGGCACGGATTACATTGCCTTAGGCGTGGCACTCGCACTCGAGAACCCCGTGTTATTAACCATCATCGTGCTGGGCGGGCTCTCGGCCGCTACGGGCACCATGGTGCTCATGCTGCTCACGCTCTCCACCATGACGTTGAACCATCTTATTTTGCCTCGAACCGGCCTGCCATCTGAGATGAGCCTCTACAAATGGCTGGCGAAATGGCAGCGTATTGCCGTCATCGCTTTAGCGATTCTCGCGTTGCTCTCTGCGCTCGTGATGTCCGATGCCTCACTGACCGCCCTGGCATTTACCGCGTTCATGGGAACCCTTCAACTGATTCCTGCGCTCATCGGCTTGGTGTTGTGGCCTGAAGCTCGAGGTCGCGCCATTGCCTACGGAATTTATGTGGGCGCCGCGTTGTGGGCGATGACTATGCTGATTCCAACCTTTATTGGGGTGTCATCGTTCAACCTCGAGCTCTTTAATCTTTCCCTATCGTTTGGCAGCGATCATTGGCAAAACGCGCTCGCGCTGTCGTTTGGAGCAAATTTAGCGGTGTTGGCCGTTGTACATGGGACGTCATCACAGCACGAACAAGAACGTGAGTCGGCCCTACTGTGTGGTTTGAACGATGAATCTGTACCGTCAATGATGCGTCTCGTTGCCCTAACTCCCCAAGCAATGATCGAAGGGCTCACCCCCGCGCTCGG
>JABXIR010000269.1 GCA_013372965.1 Gammaproteobacteria bacterium | reverse complement strand
CTGTTTTTGTGAGTTGGCGATCACTTCATCAACAACGGATTCAATGGCTGATGCGTCGGAGTTTTGTTTTAGCCCTTCGCGCTCAATAATGACGTCGACATCGCTCGGCTCGTTCCAAATGATTTCGAAGACTTGCTTCGCGATTTTGCTAGAAATCGTGCCGTCATTGATTCGTTGAATCAGTTTAGCGAGGTTCTCAGCCGGAATCGGGCTTGTTTCGACGGTGCTTTGATCGCGGTTCATTGCTGCGCTGAGCTCGCCCATAATCCAGTTGGCTGCGCCTTTTGCGTCGCCGCAAACGGTCGCCGTTGTTTCGAAGTAATTCGCTAGCGATGCGCTTTGGGTGAGTAATGATGCGTCGTAATCGCTAAGTTTGTACTCACTAACAAAGCGCTCGAGTTTTGCCTCGGGTAGCTCGGGAAGTGATGACTTGATGCGTTCGATGTCGCTCGTCTCCAAGACTACCGGCAACAGATCGGGGCACGGGAAGTAGCGATAGTCGTTGGCGACTTCCTTGGAGCGCATTGGGCGTGTTTCGCCTTTTTCTGGATCGAATAATCGTGTTTCTTGGGTGATCTTGCCGCCGCTTTCGATCAGAGCAATTTGTCTTGCTGACTCGATTTGGATGGCTTTTTCGACAAAGCGAAACGAGTTGATGTTTTTAATTTCAGTGCGTGTTCCAAGCTCGGATTCGCCCTTAAGCCGGACGCTCACGTTGGCATCGCAACGCATCGATCCTTGGCTCATATCGCCGTCCGATATGCCGAGGTAGGTGATAATGGTGTGAATTTTTCGCAGAAATGCCACGGCCTCAGCAGCGGAGCGCATGTCGGGTTCGGTGACAATCTCGATGAGCGGTGTTCCAGCGCGGTTAAGGTCAATGGCAGTTTGCCCTGGATACGCATCGTGAATCGATTTGCCCGCGTCTTCTTCTAAGTGAGCGTGATGCAACCGAAACACGCACCCGCGTCCATTAACATCGACCGGGATGTTGGCTCTTCCTACAATTGGCTTATCAAGTTGGGTCGTTTGATACCCTTTTGGTAGGTCGGCGTAGAAGTAGTTCTTACGCTCGAATACCGAGGTCATTCCAATCTCAGCGCCAACGGCTAGACCAAACTTGACGGCCATTTCAATGGCGGCTCGGTTAACCGTGGGCAGTGTGCCGGGTAGTGCCATGTCGACTTCGCTGACTTGTGTATTTGGGCTTTGACCAAACTGAGTCGATGCGGTCGAGAATAATTTAGATTGTGTGGCCAGCTGTACGTGAATCTCAAGGCCAATAACGGTTTCCCATTCCATCGTTTATGCCTCGCTGTACTTTGACGGTGTGTGTTTGTGGTGCTCGGTCGCTTGTTGGTACTGGTGTGCGACGTTTAATAGTCGAGCTTCACTAAACGTTGGGCCGATGAGCTGAGCTCCGATTGGGAGGTTTTGGCTGAATCCGCATGGCATCGATAGTGCCGGCAGGCCGGCGAGGTTAATTGCCAAGGTATACATGTCCTCGAGATACATCAGTTGAGGGTCGTCGGTCTTTTCACCTAAGTTAAACGCGGTACTTGGCGTCGTTGGGCACATGATCAGGTCGACGTCTTGGAATGCGCGATAAAAGTCATCACGAATAAGGCGGCGAACTTGCTGTGCCTTTTTGTAGTAGGCGTCGTAATATCCCGATGATAACGCGTAGGTTCCGACTAGGATTCGTCGCTTCACCTCGTCACCGAAAGCCTCGGTCCGAGATCGAGTGTACAGATCGCTAAGGTCGGTCGGGTTGGCGCATCGGTAGCCGTATCGTAGCCCGTCAAAGCGCGATAGATTCGCCGATGCTTCAGAGGGTGCGATAACGTAGTAGCATGCGATTGCGTGTTGATTTAGGTCGAGTGATATCGGTTTAATGATGGCACCTTGCTGCTCGAGCTCGGTGATGGCTGCGCGGATCGCCAAGGCAATGTCGGCATTGAGTGAGGTGTCGAAGAATGATTCTGGCACACCAATGGTCAAGCCTTTAACATCACGAGTAAGCTGCTGAGTTAGCTGAGTATTAGGATGAGTGATCGAGGTTGAGTCCTTCGGATCTCTCGCCATCATAGCTTGTAATACCAGAGCGGCGTCTTCTGCGGAATGCGAAATCACGCCTGCTTGGTCAAGGCTTGAGGCGAACGCAATCATTCCCCATCGTGACACAGTCCCGTAGGTGGGTTTGATGCCGGTTAAGCCGCAATGAGCAGCGGGTTGTCGAATGGAGCCGCCAGTATCGGTGCCGGTAGCTACGGGTGCGAGTCGTGCAGCAACGGATGCCGCGGAACCGCCTGAGGAACCGCCCGGCGTTCGATTTAGATCCCACGGATTACGCACAGGACCGTAATAGGACGTTTCGTTCGATGAGCCCATGGCAAACTCGTCCATATTGAGCTTACCAAGTGTGATCATCCCTGCCTCCGCAAGGCGTTGAGTCACGGTTGACTCATAAGGCGGCACAAAATTGTCGAGCATCTTGCTGCCACACGTCGTGCGCAGTCCATCGGTACAGAAAATATCTTTGTGAGCAATCGGTATGCCGGTTAGAGCGGAGGCTTCATTGCGAGCGATGAGTTCGTCGGCCTGCTTAGCTTGTTGAAGCGCGAGTTCCGGACTCACCGTGATAAACGAGTTTATCTCTGAGTCATGGCGCTCGATACGCTCCAGGAAGTGCTGAGTGATTTCGGTGCTTGATAGTTTTTTCTGATCAAGCTTGTTGCGCAGCTGGGCGAGGCTTAATTGATGGATGTCACTCATGGTTATTCTACTACTCTTGGTACGAGGAATTGCCCGTCAAGTTGCTCAGGCGCGTTCGACAACAGCTTGTCGCGGTCGGTACAGTGTTCTGCGTGGTCGTCTCGGAGTGATTGTTGTGCGTCGAGAGGATGAGCTAGTGGCTCCGTGCCCGTGGTGTCGATGTCTTGAAGTGTATCAACGAGTGCGAGCACCTTGTTAATACGCTCGGTGGTTGAGCTGATCTCGTCGTCTCCGATGTTGAGCATCGAGAGTTTCGCGACGTGTTGCACGGTCTCTGTGTTTACGGACATGTCTGACCCTTGAATAGTAAACTTTG
>JABXIR010000170.1 GCA_013372965.1 Gammaproteobacteria bacterium | reverse complement strand
TGTCCACGTACCATCACCGTTATCCGTAAGCGTTGCGTTACTGCCCTCGTACACAAGGTCGGTGACTGCTAAAACATCACCATCATCAACATCACTAGCACTTGCTAATAGCGTTTCTTGCGTTAACAAGATCGGCTCATCTTCGCTTGAAACAAGGTCAACTTGACCGAACGATGGCGTCTCATTCACATCGCCCACACTAACGGTAAACTGCTGTACGTTGAACGTGCCATCATCAGAATCGACGCGCACATAGAAACTCATCGTATCGGCTGTTTCATGATCAAACTGCGAATCGTCGGCAACGGTGACAACGCCTGTTTCACTGTCAACGGCAAACGCCGATCCCGTGACCGCGTTACCATCAGCATCCGACATCGAATAGGTCAACGCGGCCGTCGCGTCATCAATCGCCGCAGCCGTGACACCAACCGTATCGCCAATCGTCGGGTTCTCTAAGACAAAATCTGCATCGGTGTTGGCGTCTTGAGGGGCTTCGACACTTTGTTCATCGACATCACCAACCTGAACCGTGAACTGACGGAGCTCCGATGAACCGTCGTCCGATTCCACCAGTACCCATATCTCCATTGACGGGCCAGCTTCGGCGTCAATTAAACTTGGGTCATTGACCGTAATAACGCCAGTTAGCGGATCGATCGCGAACGGCTGCTGGTCACTTGGCAACGGATTACTATCCGCATCCACTATGCTGAATATAAGGTTGGCGCTGGCGTCGTCTTCAGCGGCCGCTGTGATCCCTATCTCGGTGCCTTTAACCGCGTCTTCTGATACAAAATCTGCATCGGCGTTGGCGTCTGGGTTATCACCAAAACTTACACTCGTCTCATCTTCGTCAATGATATTAATGATTTGTTCCGACGAGGTCGCCGACGAGCCATCACTGCTGATCGCCCGAATGTAGAAACTATGGCTTTGAGCAGTTTCAGCGTCGAGTGGACCATTAACGGTCACAACGCCCGTCTCAGAGTCGATTTTAAAAGGCCCGGTGTACTCGGCACCTTCCGCATCAACCAGCTCATAACTGACCGTGTTGTCGGTAATATCAAGATCTGTTGCTGAAGCAGTAATACCCACGGTATCACCAATATTGGCATCCTCAGAGACCGCATCGATGACCGCGTCTACGTCTTCAGGTGCCGACACATCGAATTCGTTTTCGTCGATGACTTGGATCGTCATTGGGACACTAATCGTCAAGCCTTCTCCGTACGTGAGCAACACCGTAATTGGCATTTCTTGCGCGGTTTCCGCATCAATTAATGATGAGTCATTAACGGTCACCTTTCCCGTTACAGGATCGATCGTGAACGGGCCATCAGTCACTTCGTTGCCATCTGTATCGACCAGGCTAAAGGTGGGGACAAGAGTTACTTCTTCCGAGAAGGACAGCACCACACCCGCATCGGTGCCTGCTTCATCATTTTCTTTAACCTGAGGTGTTGAGCCATTTTCGAGGCTGACGAGTAACTGCCCGATCACGAGCGCCCAATCGACTCCCTCTTCTTCTGCCGTAATCCCGATCTCACCGTCATCGAGAACCACCGTAACATACCCGGTGGAATCGCTCGTATCCACGTCGGTGTAGGCCACCTCGTGACCTACTAAATGGTGATTCTGGTCATCGTGAAACTTGTGGCTCGATGGGCTTGAAAATTCGTCGGTTTGAAGGTTTTCGGTTTCGAGGTTAGTCGTTTCGATATCGGCAGCGATTAGGTCGGTTAACTCCAATTGGTATTCTAAAAATTCGACCGTTTCGTGCTCGGGATGAAGTACCACTATGCTTCCTGCGGGCACTGCCATACCTTCAAACACCGCTAAATCCTGCCCGTTCGGACCAATAATACGAACAACGCCATCGACTGCGGCTAGAATTGAAGTGTTAGAAATGCTGATAAATTTCATTATGCAAAGACCTCGAATACTTAACATGGTTATAACTGAAGCTTAGTTGAAAATTCAGTATTTCAAGGACACAGACTAAAAAATTCTAACGTGGCTCACTCATCACTAAAAATTGATGGTTTATCTATGCACGATAGATCATCTCGGAACTACTCTTGACCTAGCAAATATTTGCGAATGCCTCACAGTAACGCCGGTATCGTATCGACTAACTGCATTCGTCTTTGTGTAGAATGGGCCATCAATCATCGTTTTTTACAACCGCGCTAAAGCGCCAACAATCACTGTGCAGATATCAAGCCATGCACGAGTAAAATCGTCTATACGACACTGCTAATAATCCGATAAACTAAGACGCTAACCTTAAGCTGGCAACTGCAATGACATCTGAAAAAACTCGCTTAGAATTTCTTCACCGAATGGGCATACGCTCCTATGTACCCAAACGCCAGTTACCAGGGGCGCTCGCCAGCATCCGACTTGTACCCTCAGACGGCAGCGCGTTTCCAGCCATCGAGGCACACGGCGCAAACACGGACAGTGCCAAAGTCAGCTCGGCTAGCAAAGTCGAACACGGCATTCAGTCGCTGGCGTCCGTTAAGGCGCTACTCGCCAAACCGGCAATAAACGATTTAAAAACTGCAAACGCACAAGCCGCTCAAACCGACGCCACCCCGCAATCCGGAAGCTACGAGCAATCTACCCCGGCGAATGGGGTTTCTCATAAGCCGACCGATCAAAATACCGATCAATCCAAGCACTTAAATAACACGGCGTCGCACCAACAGAATCTTCCAGGCGCCTCAGCGGTTCAAGACGCCATCGACGCACCGGAACAACCCGTGCATTTAGTTGTGTTCCAGTATCAGTCGCTCTGCGTGGTATCAGCTCTAGGCGAAGCCCAGGGAATTTATTCGCTCGACCCCGTCCATCGCGTATTAATCGGTGATGCCATTCGATTAACCCTCGGCGACTACGACGCTAACCAGCTACGCGAACAAGAGCTGCATTGGCCGCTGCTGGGTAAAAACGCCCCCAAACGGGGAACGGCTCACGAATTTCTATCTGGATTTTTCGACGCGCAGTCGCCCGAGCTCCTAATCGACTTTGGTGGCGTAGTTCAATCGATTGTGCTTGGAGCGAAAAGGCTACAAGCCGAAACGCTGAATGAGCTTGTTGGTGATGCCAGCAAACGTACCCAACTCGCCGACCAACTGATTCGCTTTCAACCATGATTACGCTCCGCACGATTGATGAATCGTTACTCACGTCAATTTTAAGCATTGAAGAACAGGCACACAGTCACCCGTGGTCGAAGGCAAATATATTGTCGGCCATCGCGTCGAAGCGCACCACGGTCATGGGTGCATTCTTTGGAGAGCAACTTGCCGGATACGCCGTCTTCGATTGCGTGATCGACGAGGCGTCGTTGCAAAACCTGTCGGTGCACCCCAAATTTCAGCGCAAGGGCATTGGTCGACAACTGGTGCAGTCGATTTTTGAGGAATACCCTCAAACACAGCACGTGTTTTTAGAGGTAAGAATTTCGAACAAACCCGCCATCGCACTATACGAGGCCATGGAGTTTGCCGAGTTGGGAGTGCGCCCTAACTACTATCCATCGAAGAACGGTGGCAAGGAAGACGCTTTACTGATGGCGTTAAGCCGAATAGATTAAAGCCGCCTGCGATTACGCGCAGAGCGGCTTGAGTGGGACGATACTAGAACGAACTAGGCGCTTTTGCCGTCGTCTTTCGTTTGGTAGTCGTATTGGTAATATCCATAGCCGTAGCTACTGCGACGGGTACGTAACACCGCATTCAGAATAAACGCGTTGATGTTGACTCCTGCGTTGTCAAAACGCGTTAACGCAACGTCAACTTCCTTCGCGGTAATTTCAGCATAACGACCAATTAGTAGGTTCACGCCCGCCAATTTACCAACAACGGCCGCATCGGTAACCGCCAAAATAGGTGGCGTATCGATAACGACCACATCGTAATTTTCCGACGCCCAGCTAATAAGCTCACGAAAACGTGTGTGCATCAGCAACTCTGAAGGGTTCGGTGGTCGTTTACCTGTAGTGATGACATCAAGCTGATCAACTTTAGTCTTTGCAACGACATCGGAGATCTCATTCAAACCTTGCAGGTACTCAGCAAGACCGTGGTTCTTATCCGCACCAAACTCGCGATACAGGTGACCGCGCCGCAAATCGCCATCAATCAGCAACACGCGTTGCTCAGACGTCGCCAGGCTTGTTGCCAAGTTACTAGAAAGAAACGATTTACCCGCCCCCGGTGCGGCGCCCGTTATCATAACGACATTATTTGGCGCATCCATTAAGGCAAAGTGAATACTAGTACGAAGCGAACGAATGGCCTCGATGGCTAGGTCCGCTGGATTACGTATCGCGAGAGGGTCCATGCCTTTGCGTTGACGACGCTTCGCCAATTTAGCTTCATCTTCTGAAAACGGTACATTTCCGTACACCGTAAGCCCCATGTCTTCGATGGCCGTGGTATCAGTTAAACCAGGGTTCATAAAGGCACGAACCAACACAAACGCCACGCCCAACATACCGCCCAGCATTGTGGCAAGCACCACAATCAACGGTTTTTTAGGTTTGACCGGTTTAAGTGCCGTTTGCGCCTGATCAAGAATTCGCACAAAACCCACGGTGCCCGCTTTCACGACCGTTAGCTCTTGGACGCGATTCAGTAAAGTGGTGTACACCTCTTGGTTGACTTCCAGCTCACGACTGCGGCTTAAAATTTCACGCTGAGTTTCTGGGAGCTCACGAATACGTGCGTCAAGCTCTTCACGCTGAAGTAGCAGTGTGCGACGATTTTCGATCAGTGTTTTGTAGGCAGGGTGCTGCTCGGTAAAACGCTGTGATATCTCCGCTTCTTGAAGATTCAAGTCGTTAATACGCGACTCAAGCTCAACGATGGTGTCAAGTAAGGCTTGTGCTTCACGTGTTAAGTCGACCGACTCGCGAAGCTGTCGGTAGTCGTTAAGATCGTTTTCGGCTAACTGCAATCGATCGCGAATGTCCGGAAGCTGCTCCTGTAAAAAGTCGAGGCTCTTCTCGGCTTGTGCTGCCTCACGAGCAATGTTTTGCGATTCGTAGTTACGTGAGATGCTATCGAGAATACGCTGCACTTGCATTGGGCTCTCGCCTTCTAGCGCCAAGCTTAAAATACCCGATTGTTTGCCGCGCTCACTCACCGATAACGACGATTGAAGCCCCGAAACTACATCCAGCCAATGCGCTTTCTTTACGGAGAAGGTGTCACCTTCGCTAGCCGTAAGCGATGATACTAAGATGGCCACGCCGTCGGCGCTTGCGAGCTCACCGACCGTACCGTCGAGTAACTTGTGCCCGTCAGGGTGAAATAGCTGATAGCTGTTCGGTGTCGTTACTACCAAAGACAAGGCACGCCCCATTAACTCTTCGCTCACTCCGAGAGAACTGAGCTCCGCATGGGACATATTACCCGTTAGACGAGCTAAGCCTTTCCCAAAAAACGGTGCATAAGACGGCGTAATTTGATTAGTGAGCCCTAATTCATTAACAGTACGGCCAATCACCATTCGGCTTTTTAACACTTCGATTTCGGTTACCGCCGAACCCTCGGCCGCGAATATGTCGCCCAACTCTCCGGTAAGTGCCGATACACCGCCATTTTTTTCTTCGATTTGAATGAGCGCATCGGCCCGATAGATGGGGGTTGAAAGCAACGCGAACACCACGCCAAATACCATACAAACCGCAGTAGCCGAAATAATCCACCACTTCCCGTCGACTAAGGTGCCAAAGAGTTGGCGTAAGTCGATTTCGTCGTTAGCCACGTGTTGTTTCGAAGACCCTGTGTTCGGAGCTGTCATACTTTTAAATACCTATTTTTTTTGCCGAGTTTTTCGGCCCATGCATCGCAAGATTTCTTTATAAGTTCGAAGGCGTGATTGAACGCCTCCTTACTTTGCTTGTGCGGGTCGGGAATGGTTTCAACGTTTATCCACTTCCCTAAAAGGAGCGTTTTACCGCTCGCTTCCGGAAATTTGGCCGCTACATCTCGCTGATGCTGAGGCTCCATTACCAAAATGAGATCATTAGCGGCACACAACTCTCGCGTGAGCTTACGAGCAGCGTGCTGCGTTAAATCGAGGCCGTTCTCTTCGGCGAGCTCTACACTGTACTGCGCCGCGCCGTCGCCATTGCGCGCCACTAAACCAGCCGACGTCACCTGCTTATCGCTAAGACTTTGCTTCAGCAATACTTCGCCTAATGGAGAACGGCAAATATTGCCGGCACAAACGACTAAAATACGGTTAAACATAATTAATTAAAGTCGTCGTAAATACGGCCTGTATAATAAATAGCCTGAGTGGTTGGGAGAATCTGCGCGATTAAACGATTCCATACGGCAACCGGCTCGGTAGCAATATAAACCACATCGTTAGGCTCGAGCGCAAAGCGGCTTGCAAGCACTAAGGCCGATGCGTTTTCCAAATTTAATTGGTAAACCGTTGCTAACTTGTCGCCCGAGTCGTTACCGCGAATCACGAACACGCCCGAGGCATCTGCGATCGACTCGTTAAGACCTTCTGCCTGCGCTAACGCTTCGGTGAGGGACATTGGATTACGCCCGAACGCTAGCACCGAAGTTTGGTTCACCGCACCCATCACAAACACTTGAGAGTTATCGTTGCGCGGCACGTGCACAATATCGCCGTGTTGAAGCAATAGGTTTTGGCTTAAGTCGCCAAACTGCATTAACGCACGCAAATCGACCGCCATATCTTGGCCATTGCGCGAAACGGTCACGCGACGCCAATCAGCAAATTCGGCGACACCGCCCGAATTATTCAGGGCGTCGACCAGTGTTAATGGTACATTCGAGATGGGCTGTGGCCCGGGAACCAGAACCTCCCCAGTGAGGTACACGCGCTGTGAGCGAAACGCTGAAATCGACACATCGACCTGAGGGCTTTCAATAAAACGGCTCAGTTTTTCAGCGATCAGATCACGCACTTCATTCACGGTTTTGCCCACGACGGGCACTCGGCCAATGTAGGGATAAAAGATGGTGCCGTCGGCATGCACCCAGTTGCCTGAATCTTCCGCGGAACGGAACGACCCGGCGGGAATGGTTAACTCTGGATGATCCCAAATGGTCACGTTGAGCACATCGCCCACGCCAATTCGATAATCGAATTGAGCTAACTGAGCTTCAAGAGACTCGTTACTCGTCGCGCGCGGCGCGTCGTTTTGATCGGAAAGCTGAACCACAAGCGATGGCGTAATGGCCTTAATCTCAATTTGTGACTCGACATCGGGCGCTGCTTCACCTGAATCCAACTTCATGTTGGACCCTGGGATCGAGCATCCCGCAAGAATTAGGGGTAAGGCAATCGCGACGACGGCTCGCGCGCTAGAAAACAACATGATAAATCCTTTTTATTATTTGTGCCGAGAGCCTAACGAATCGCGTAAGCACACGCAGAACACTCTGAATATGACCTCTAATATACAATATTTCAGTGAAAAAATTTACAGCTATTTGTATTTTTTACACTTCAAAATCGATTTAATTGACGACCGAGACAGTCGAACCAATTTCAAGCCAATAGAAAACACCTTAGGTGCCATAATCCGCGCGTTAGTTACGCCCATACCAATCATCAAACCGTACAATGTCATCTTCGCCTAAGTAGTCGCCCGACTGCACTTCGATAAGTTCTAGCACGCCATCGCCTGCGTTCTCGAGCGCATGTACTTGCCCAATCGGAATAAACGTCGATTCGTTCTCCTCAACAAGGTACGTATGGTCGCCGTTAGTCACCCTGGCCAAGCCATGCACTACAACCCAGTGTTCCGCCCGGTGGTGGTGCTTTTGTACGCTCAACTTGGCACCCGGCTTCACGGTAATACGCTTTACTTTAAAACCTTCCGCGGCATCGAGCACGTCGTAGCTCCCCCACGGCCGAACGGTTTTTCGGTGCTCCGAAACTTCAAGACGCTTTGCTTCTATAAGTCTATCCACCACCTTTTTTACCGCTTGAGCGTCGTGTTTATTCGCCACCAGCAAGGCATCGCTGGTATCGGCGATAATCAAGTTTTCCACACCGTAGGTGGCGATTAGGCGGTCGCTGGATGCGATTAGGTTGTTCGAAGAGTTCATCGCCAGCACATCACCCGTGCACGCGTTGCCGTTCGCATCTTTGGCTTGAAGCCCCCATAGGCTGCTGTAACTACCCACGTCGTCCCACCCGCAATCTAGAGGAACAACGGCGGCACGATCGGTGCGCTCCATCACCGCATAATCGATCGAGTTTGACGGCGAACGACTGAACGCTTCGGTCTCTAACCGTATAAAGTCAATGTCTGTGGTTGCGTTGCGAACGGCGTCTTCGCAACAGGCCAGCATCTCGGGCTCGTAGACTTTAAGTTCGGCAAGAAACACCGACGCTTTAAAGACAAACATTCCGCTGTTCCAATAGTAGCGATGATCGGCTAGGTACTCGGCCGCCGTCTCGGCGCACGGTTTTTCCACAAACCGTGCCACTGTCTTTCCCTGCTCGCTGAGCCGTTCGCCTGCCTCAATATAGCCGTAGCCCGTTTCGGCCCGCGTTGGTTTAACACCGAAGGTAACAATATGATCCTTCTCGGCCAGTTCAATGGCACTTTCGAGCGCGCGTTCAAAAGCAGGTACGTTCGCGATGTAATGGTCGGCGGGCATGACCAGCAAGTACGGATCTTCATTGAGTGACTGGGCATACAGCGCCGCAGCCGCAATGGCTGGTGCTGTGTTCTTTGCTTCCGGTTCGAGCAGTATGTTCGCTGTCTTTAAACCGGCTTGCTGAAGTTGCTCAGCGGCAATAAAACGATGCGCCTCGTTGCAGATGGTAATTGGCGCCAGGGCATCAAGACGATCGGTGCGTTTGATGGTTTGTTGCAATAGTGATTCGTCGCCAATTAAGGGCAAGTATTGCTTGGGATAGGCACTTCGAGATAACGGCCATAGGCGCGTTCCAGAGCCGCCTGCCAGAATGATTGGCTGGAGATTTGCGTGTGATTTCATGGCGCTACGATAGCACTTTTTGATTGGGGTAGCATCAGCCACCTAATGCGATTTTCCTGATAGCGCCTCGAGTACAGCGAGGGCGACATTTCTCGTTCCACACGAACTATTTTCCTGAGCGGAGCACGAACGCAGTGAGAGCGTAGTCGAAGGATCTCCTGCAGGCGAAGCTCAGGAACCGTACCCATCTGGGTTCTGCGACTGCCAACGCCAGGTGTCGCGCATCATCGCATCAACATCCAGCTCGGCCTTCCAACCCAGTTCGCGCTGGGCTAAGCTTGCATCCGCCCAAAACTCAGGTAAGTCGCCCGCTCTGCGATCGACGATCTCGTAGGGCACGTTCACACCCGTCACCCGCTCGAACGAGCGAATCATCTCAAGCACACTCAGCGGGTTGCCCGTACCTAAATTGAAAGCCTTCGCACCTGAATTTACATCGAGCCACTTCAACGCCGCAACATGACCTTCCGCCAAATCGACCACATGCAAGTAATCACGACGACAGGTGCCATCCTCCGTAGGGTAGTCTCCACCAAACACACTTAGTTGTTCACGTTTACCGACCGCCACTTGGGCAATAAACGGCATTAAATTATTAGGAATACCGGTGGGGTCTTCGCCAATTTGGCCTGAAGGATGTGCGCCGATCGGATTAAAATA
>JABXIR010000103.1 GCA_013372965.1 Gammaproteobacteria bacterium | reverse complement strand
GCCTCCATTAACTGGAATCACTTGACGAGTAATGTAACTCGCTTCATCACTCATGAGGAAATTCACGACGCCCGCCACTTCTTCTGGCTTGCCAAGACGTTGCGCCGGGATCATCTGCTTAATCATATCCTTTGGCGCATCCTCGACCATATCCGTTTCAATGAGACCGGGCGCGACACAGTTCACGGTGATTTTTCGCTTTGCCAACTCAAGCGCAAGCGCTTTAGTTGCACCGATAATACCCGCCTTAGAGGCGCTGTAATTCACTTGGCCTCGATTGCCAATCAAACCCGAGACCGATGATAACGTAACGATACGCGATGGTGCACGACGCCTCACCATAGGCATAACACATGGATGGATCACATTATAGAAACCGTCTAAGTTCGTTCTAATAACACCATCCCACTCTTCCTCTGTCATTGCAGGAAAAGCCGTGTCGCGGGTCACCCCCGCGTTCAAGACGATACCGTAATAAGCATCATTCGCTTCGATATCCTGCTCAAGTGCAACGCGGGTCGCCTCTCGATTCGAGACGTCGAACTGAAGTACTCGGGCGTCGACACCGAGCGCTCTGACTTGCTCTGCTGTTTCATTCGCCGCGTCAATTCGACCAACGCAGTGAATGACCAAGTTATAGCCACTTTGGGCCAATCGCAACGCAATCGCCTTTCCTATTCCACGGCTAGATCCCGTCACTAGTATTGTTTTTTTATTTTCGCTCATGACTCTATGTTTTTTGGTTTAAATACGTTTAAACGCGCGGATGCAATTTCGGCGCCATCAATAAAAAGTTGACCATTGAAGGAAGAAAGACCGTTTTCAGCTTCGAGTTCTCGTTCGACTCGAACGACCAGTTCTGTATTGATCGGGAGCGTCGACTGAATAAAACTCAGTTTTCTGGTACCCAGTAAAAACCCCACGCCAGGTTTTAGCCCTTGCTGCTGATCATGATACCCCGACCAGGCCGCGATGGATTGAGCCATAAACTCAATTGCGGCATAAATTGGCACCGCGTTATGATCAACCATAATATGGTCTGCTGGTATTCGGCTAGTAGTCTCTGCCCCCGAGTCACTAACCTTCGTCAGTACCTCTATAAACTGCATTGGCGGCTTGTGCGGAATGAGCTCACCTGCGTCGATGTTGACTTTTATCATGACAAGGCTGGTACTCCGCTTTTTAAAACCACCGAGACATTACTACCGCCGAAGGCGAATGAATTCGACATCGCCACCCGCGCAGCGGTCGCCTCTGATTCAGTCAACAAGCCGATCAAAGGCAAGCTTGGGTCGAGGACACCATCAAATGCATTCGCGGGCGCTCGCCCCGACGAATCCAGCAAAACCGCATAGCAGATCGCGACCTCAAGCGCACCTGCGGCGCCGAGCGTGTGACCGATAATTCCTTTGGTGGAACTGCAAGGCACTTTCCCAAACACCGAGGACACCGCTTTGGACTCCATCGCATCGTTTTGTTCCGTGCCGGTGCCATGCAAGTTTAAGTAACCCACTTCATCTGTGCGCACTTGTGCTTGCCTAAGTGCGCTGAGCATGGCCGCTTGTGCACCACGACCATCGGGATGAGGTGCAGAGAAATGATGTGCGTCTGAGGCTCCACCGACACCCGCAACTTGGCAACCGTCTTGGTGTGCTGATAGCAGAAAGAGCGCGCCGCCTTCACCTAAGTTAATCCCGGCGCGATTTTTTGACATCGGAATCGTGAGTTGATCGCTCATTGCGCTTAACGAATGGAAACCACTAATAGTCAGCTGACAAAGTGTGTCGACGCCGCCTGCGATCACAATATCGCAGATATCCTGCTCGAGCCAACGCTTCGCTGAGGCTAACGCATTTGCTCCCGAGGAGCATGCGGTCGAAATCGAAATAGCCGGTCCGTCGACACCCAGCACACGACTCAGACTATCGGATGGACTCGAAATATCTTGTTGATCAAGGTGAAAGCCATGATCGATTGGTTGCCCTGACGTGAGATAGTCAAAGTAAGGTTCGCTTTCGCCAACACCCGACGTCGACGTACCAATCGCAATTCCGATACGGGCCGGATCGATGCTTTTAGAGAGTTCACGGTACTGCGCTTCAATTTGTAAGAATAATGCCCAAAGCAGTTGGTTGTTTCTCGATCGGTGTGTGGTTGGCCAGTGATTAGGAAGCGGCGGGAGATTTTCTACCGCACCAAAAAAAGATGAGATGTCACCTCGCTGCGTCTGTTTTAAGGCAGTCTCGCCGGAAAGAATCTTACGATAAAGCGCATCGAGTGAATTACCCGCTGAGCTCATCGCCGAAACCGCCTCGATTTTACAACCCCGCATCTTGTGTCTCACTTATTATTTCTACACTCATCTGAAAAAGTCGATCGCCCATCTGCGCTCGAATCTCCAAACTATCTTGACCAAGACGTCGAATCTCTATGAATTCGCTCGCACTAAAGTGAATACGTCGGATATTTCCGACTTCGTTTAGCACCGCGCCGAAACGCTTCACGTCCTGTTCTACTCGTTCAGTCGCGCCGTCACTCCAGTTCATCAGGTTCAATACTGAATCCCAAGGAAGTTCAGCGGGCAACTGCTGTTGATACTGCCAGCCGCTATCGTAGATCGCCTCGCCAATGACCTTCCCTGTGTCGGTCATTAAGATAACACGCGACGCTGGGTCACAACTCTTCGCTGCCAGCATTTCTTGTCGCTCATTGTCGGCCAACAACTGAATACGCGCTACCCCTTCACGCGCCGAATCGCAAAAAAAGAGATCGGCAGGCTGGGGCTTACTCAATAAAACACAGCTTTGGAGGCTAACTAAAATTGTAACAATAACGAGGTGATTAACGCATCGCACGAATCAAATCTGCCGTCGAATTCAACTTGCGCGCGTGTTGAGCAACGAAGGGATTTTCGGTATCCCAAGCATACCCTGCGAGTACGCTCGCAATCATTTGTGTGACTCGATGCGCCGTAGGATGGTTTACCTCTCGAAAGAAAATCACATCCTGAAATTTGCCATTGTACCAACCCATCACGTAGGTCTTAAATGCCTCAACGCCCGCAAGAAGAGGAACTTGGAACTCCTCCAGCCAATCCACCACTTCGCCGCGATGCTCGCGACCATAGCAATCGGCAGCCAACTCCGCCGATTTCATCGCGATCGTAACACCCGATGAGAACACGGGATCGAGAAACTCGCCGGCATTACCCAAGACGCAATACCCGTCACCATACAACCCTTTAATATTGGTCGAATAGCCCTCAAGACTACGGAATGGCATGTCCCATTTCGCGTTTTCGAATAGCTGACTTAGGTTGGGAACTTGAGCCACATTGCGACGGAGAATTTCCTCCGGTGTGCCTTCACCGAGTAAGTGAGCCTCACCAACAACGCCAAGCGAGCAGCGCCCATCCGCGAAGGGAATCGACCAAAACCAGATATCGCGATTCTCGGGGTGAATAGTGACTAGAATCTTCTCACGATCGAAACTCTCGTCACTGATATGATCCTCAACATGAGTAAAGCACGCCTTTCGAGGCGGTAGATCACTAGGAGTATCAAGGTCGAGCAGTCTGGGCAATGCGCGTCCGTAACCCGATCCGTCCATCACGAACTTGGTTCGACGGGTGAATCTTTCGCCATCAGCCGACTCAAAGCTTAGCTCCGTGATCCCGTTGTCGCGATGGTAGCCTACTAACCGAGTCTCATACGAAACAGGCACGCCCGCCTTTGCGGTCTCTTGTGCCAGCAACTGGTCGAAGTCTGCGCGCCGAACTTGCCAGGTTTCACCGTCGCCATCACTGAACTTATCGCGAAAATCAATGAATGTTTTTTCGCCTGACCACTCAAACGCAGCGCCATTTTTACGCTGAAATCCGAGGCGATCTGCATTGGCCTTCAACGCATCAAGCATACCGGCCTTCCGAAGCACCTCGTTGCACTGGGGCAGTAACGATTCACCAATGACGAACCGAGGAAATTTGGCCGCCTCGACAACCTCTACATCGACCCCTTGGTCAGACAGTAACTTTGCCACAACCGAGCCTGAAGGCCCTGCTCCGATGACAATCACATCGCGAACATCACTCATTGGGTTCTCCTTAACAAAAACGCCATTAACATCGCTGCCGAAACACCGCCTGCTACCGTAAAACCGATACTCTGTAACACTGGGACGGCACTGAAGGCCAATAGCCCAAATGCCAAAACAGTCGTCAAACCGGAACAAATAATCGATTGACGTGCATCAGCGTAAGAGTCTGCGAATACGCTGTAATCGATGCTCAGACCGACCACTAACAATAAAGATAGCACGACGAATACTTGCAGCCCAACCCCACTTAGAGTCACTAAACCTAATCCGCCGATCACCCCAGATAAAACCACCGACAGTCGCCTAAAAGAGGTTGCAATGCCGGCAGTGGCTGCAAAGCCAACAAACAGACAAATCAGTGCGACAGCGAGCCATAACTGCGCCTGCACTCGACCATCAGACAAGGACTGACTAATGAGCTCAACTCGATCGATATAGGTTTCTCCCTCATGGCCCGACAGTGCAACGCTGACGTTTCTGTTGGCGCCGCTAATACTCACCACTGCCGATGCATCGATTTCATCTTCAACGACCATTGAACTCAAATGGCTGAACATCGGTAGTGCGAGCAACGTGTCTAATGTTAAAACGTCGAGCCGATTGAGTCGCTCCTGCTCAGCCTCTGGGGCTCGCTGGAAGTTGTCCTCAACCTCGAGACGTTGCCAACGCCCCCCTTCGTCGAGCCACGCATTGGCTTTGGTTACTCGTTCTCGTTGAATATGATACGGCAATACTCGCGTCGCCGGATGATCATAGGCTGTGATATCGCCTGCCAGTTGCAGTCGATCTAGCCTACTTGACACATCGTACAGCGACTTAACCAGTGCCTCTTGGTCAGTTGCCCGAACAATAAGATAGGTTGGTGAGAAGTCGATGTTTAACCACTCACTAATAATCTCTTGCTCCGACTGAAGTTGCGCATCAACCGCTTGAAGCTTCCTCACATCATCGTCGGGCGACACGTGATACAGCAATCCTGCAAATGCTATCCCGACCACGGCAAACACAACCCTTGGATTAGCCGATATAACGGGTATCGCTTCGATCATCTGTGGGACGATTCGCGATACATTCGGAAGGGCCGGTGTGAGTACCGGAAACATCAGCACGACGGCGGTCAGCGCCCCAATCACACCCACCGCAGCGAACACTCCCATTTGAGCGACGATCTCGTAGTTTGAAAAGCTTTGTAGGTAAAAAGCAACTGCCGTGGAGATCGCGCTAACCCAGAGTAATCGATTAACCTCTTTGAGGTGCGTGCTGTGTTTTGCAAACAACCAGTGAAATGCAAAATCGACGCTGACGCCGATAAGACTTGCGCCGAATACCAGAGTTAGCACATGAATACTCGAGAACCACCAGCTGGTTACAACAATCGCAAATGCCGACCCGATCAGCAGAGGAAGTATTACGGTGACCAGTAACACCAGTCGTCGGAAGACATAAAATAACAAGGCCGCTATCAACACGAATGACGCGCCACCGATGATGCTCGATTCTGATTTCGCTTGCTGAACAGCCGCATAGGCATAGCGAGGAGCTCCGGACACAAAAACATCGACCGATTTGTTATGCGATTGCTCTACGACCTCAGCCAACAGAGTCTCGAAGCGTTGCTGCCAACGATAGCTATTCGCCTCCGAGCTGGCACTCAGTAGCAGCACTCCTCCCCAGGTTTCCTCCTGCTGCTTCAGAGGCCAATCTTGTACCATTGAAAAGCCTCGGCTTTGATTCGACAAGAACTGGATTAGCCCAAAATTGACTTGTAGCGGATCAGCAGAAAGCTGATTAGCAGAGACACTCGGATCGTACCAGCGTCGCTCAGTCCAGCGATCGCCGGCACGCTCATCGAACTGTACGGAGGGTGCAAAATTCAGTGCATAGGGCTCTAGCTGACGATAGCTCTCGAGCATTCCTGAGGTATCCGCGCGACCCTCAACAGTCACAAACAGCTGGCTTTCGAGAAATAATTGATAGGTTGACTCGAGCGATTGAATGAGTTCACTTGGATCGCTACTTCGGAGTAGCACGACTAGATTGGTTGCATTCGCATTTATCGGTCGGTCTAACAACTCTAAATCGCGTTCATCGAGATCGGCCTGGGGAATGAGACCCAACACCTGCGTGTCGAATTGTGGAGGATTAAAAACTGTGAGCAACACTAAAAGGACGGGTAACAGAAGTGCTTTTAGCCAAAGGGCCATTACTGAGCCTCACAGCTTGGCTGACGCTCAATTGGGCGGTTATCGCTGAGCTGCAACGTTGTAACGTGGCCACCGGGCTCACGATACTCTACATCACTTACAGAGGCACTTCCGCGCAAGGTAATCTGGGTCAGCGCTCGGGCAATAAACTCGTTAGCCGGAGTGAGGTTGACCTGCCAAGCGTCAATGTCGCCTGATAACTCGACAACAAAGTGCTGTCTTAGCTTTGCAACATCTGCCGAAAGCACATCACCAAACCACTGTGCAATAACCGACGACTGTTCATCGTCGTTGGTCCAGCAAATCAGGGAGTTAAAAGGCTCAATGGTCTGCCAGATAACGCCGTAACTTTGATCGACATAAATAATACCTTCCGAGCGCAATGGCGCTCTCATACCACTGATTTGCTTGGTTTGGCTGAACGCCACTTGAAAGCGATTGGACTGCTTAACATGATCTTGCCATGCCTCTAGGTTCCACTCATCGCCGAACGCCGAGAGTGATACAGACACTAAAACGATGAAGGTCAAACTACGAAGCATCGATCGTAACCCCATAGGCTCGCAGCTTGTTTAAAAAGACGGTTGGCGACGCAAATAGCATCTCGTTGTTAGACACATCGATCGCGACCTGCATTGACGTTGCCTTGTTTAAAAGCGTCCCTGATTCACGATCGACAATGCGATATCGAATCTTCATGCAATTTTCCCACTCAACTAAATCGGCATAGACACGAAGCCATTGCCCCATCCGTGCGGGCCTAACGTAGCGCAGATGCATGTCGACAATGGGCCAACCGTAGCCGGTGTTTTCCATCTCTTCGTAGCCGTAATCAATTTCGTCGATTAAAGCCGTTCTCGCAATCTCTAAATACTTAACGTAGTGTCCGTGCCAAGTGATTCGCATCACATCCACATCATGAAATGGCACTTGAAGGTCTACGTAAACACTGACAGCGGCTGGCTTTGGCAAAGCTAGAACTCCTGAATTGAAAGGGCGTGTTTTAGCGCTCTTAAATCATGCTCAAGCGCTCGATCGTTTGCCAGTGGCGGCGCTATCTCAAACACCTGATCAACGGTTTTCTGGATCGCAACGGGAAGCTGCTTCCCGCGAAAACGAAGCTGAACACCTTGCGCAGCGCCAAAGAGTGTCGCCGCGGCAACCTGATCAACGAGATCCAACACTCGGCGACAGTCTCGCGCCGCGATCGTGCCCATACTGACTTTGTCTTGGTTGTGGCACTCTGTAGATCGACTGAACACGCTCGCTGGCATGGTCAACTTCAGCGCTTCGGCCGTCCAGCTCGACACTCCGATCTGAACCGCCTTTAAACCATGGTTAATCACGGCTCGATCGCCTGTAGCACCACTCAAATTACTCGGCAGGCCGTGATTGAATTTCACATCTACGGCCTGTGCCAACTGGCGATCCAGTAAATCAGCGATATTAGCGATGTTAACTTTTAACGAATCCATACAGTGCGCAATATGACCACCGTAAAAATGACCTCCGTGTAACACTGAGCCCGACTGAGGGTCAATGATTGGATTGTCATTTGTGCTATTTAGCTCAGTCTCGATCAATTTACGATAGTGCGGCATCGCGTCAGCCAGCACACCGATCACGTGTGGTGCACAGCGCAATGAGTAACGATCCTGAAGTCGACTGGAATGTGTCGGAGCGGAGGTTGCCTCTAAATCACGTCTCAACGCTTCTGCGACCGATCGCTGCCCTTCGTGAGGCTTCACGTTGAACAGTCGCGCATCGTAGTGAAAGTCGTTGCCATCGAGCGCCAATGTATTCATCGCAGTGATTCGGGTCGAAATATACTGAAGATAATCCGCTCGCTCGTACGAGAGACAGGCAATGGCAGTCATAACGGCCGTGCCATTCATTAATGCGAGCCCCTCTTTAGGGCGCAAACTAATTGGCTCAAGCCCGACACGGCGATAGGCCTCCGCAGCGGAGATAACATCGCCTTCAAAATACACATCGCGCTCTCCACAGAGTACGGCGGCAACATACGACAACGGCGTTAAATCGCCCGACGCGCCCACCGATCCCTCCTCGGGGATACGCGGCGTAATCCCGTGTTCAAGGAGTGCGGTGAGCTGTCTGAGTAGGTTGTAGCTGACGCCCGAGTACCCGCGCGCTAAAGAAATCAACCGAGATACAAGAATGGCTCTCCCTTCAAGCTCGTTGAAGTAAGCACCCATTCCACAACCGTGAAAGGTATATATTTGCTTTGGTAGCTCGTAGGCTAACGACTTATTGACCGTAACTGTACACGAGTCACCGTAGCCAGTGGTCACGCCGTAAATCACACCTTCTTTCTCGAGCAACTGATCGAGTAAATCGGCTCCAGTAGCAATCCAGCGCTGATAGTCATCACTGTCATCCAATACCGCAGTGAGCTCTCCACGAGCAATCTGACACACTTGCTCAATACTGATGCCATCACGACCGATGACCACTTCGTCGATCGGGCTGGATGAAATTATTGGATCCGAATTCATTGCGTATCTCTCTTGTCTTGCCAAAACTCGTAAAAATTAAACCATTGTTCTGGCGCTTTATAAACGTGTTGTTCAAGCGACTTCGCATAATGATCTACTGCTGATTTTATTCCAGCCTCGCGATCCCCTCGAGCCAACTTCAATCGGTCAAAGGCCTTCTCGAAAGTCACCTCGAAACGACCATTTTGTTCGTAGCTAAATAAAAAGTATACAGGACAATGCAACAAGGCCGCCAACAAGAAAGGCCCCTGCGGGAATGGAGCGTCCTTG
>JABXIR010000194.1 GCA_013372965.1 Gammaproteobacteria bacterium | reverse complement strand
GGAACCGATACTTGTGCCCGTTATGATGTGAACGGGTACTCGGCTTTCTTCCAGGGCACGCAAGACGCCGACATGAGCGCCGCCACGAGCACCGCCGCCACCTAGCACGAGAGCGATACATGGCTCATTGGGATCTTGCGGACAACCGCCTGCCTGCGACAGTGACGGTGAGATTAGCGCGATACAGATAACGAACGGCTTGGTGACTGTTGTAATTACTCGGCCGATGTCGAACATATTTTTTCTACCTCTGCGTCCATTTTGCCAACGCACATTAGGCCGAACATCTTAAAATCGGCAAGGAGTGACCAGAGTGGATGTTTAAAGGTCGCGGGTTTATTTTTTTCGACTAAGAAATGAGCCGCCCACGCGAAGCCGTAAGCGACAAGCGGCATCGAGGCAAACCAAAGTGCATCAACAAAAATTGCCAGAAACATGAGTGGAAGTAGGCATGCGGTACCCACAAAATGCATTTGGCGAGTGAGCAATTGGCTGTGCTCGCGAACATAAAAAGGCCAAAACTCACTAAATGTCGTAAAGTTGGACATGCGCGCTGACTCCCTATAGCGTGCTCGAAGAATGTTCAAATAACTCTTTAAAGAAGAATAATGTTATGAGCCTACTAAGTAAACTGTTGCTACCTGTCTCGATAATAGTCTCTACAGCGGTTAGTGCATCGACTGTGTACGGTGAGGATGAACGCCTGTACGAGATTGCTAATGCGTCGTTACCTGAGCGCTTGCGTTCTGATGTGACGACCTTAGTTGAATTCGGTACCCGACATACCCTGAGTGACACAAAAGACAATGCTTTTGGAATCGGCGCTGCACGTCGTTGGATTAAAGCGGAGTTCGAGCGAATTTCCTCGCAGTGTGGCGATTGTCTAGAAATCATCGAAGTCTCTGATGTAGTTGAAGGTCGGCGCATTCCAACGCCAACCAACGTGGTCAATATCGTTGCCATTCTACGCGGGACGACCGATCCAAATCGCATGGTCGTCATGTCCGGCGATATTGATTCGCGAGTGAGTGACCCTTTAAATTCGTCCGACGTATCGCCCGGTGCAAACGATAACGCTTCTGGAGTGGCAGGAGTCATCGAGGCGGCTCGAGTGCTGTCTCAATATCAATTCGAGGGGAGCATCGTGTTTGCGGCGCTTTCGGGCGAAGAACAGGGCCTCTACGGAGGGCGTATTTTAGCTGAATACGCGAAGTCACAAGATTGGCAGATTCAAGCGGTTCTCAACAACGACATGATTGGCAACATTGCGGGAATCAACGGCGTCATTAATAACCATTCGGTACGCGTTTTTTCAGAGGGTGTGCGCATCACCGAAACACCTGAAGAAGCTCGTGAACGTTATTTTAGTGGTGGTGAAAATGATTCTGCTTCCCGTAATCTCGCTCGGTTTATTAAAGTGGTTGGCGAACAGTACATGACTAACTTAGACGTTGAAATGGTCTATCGTCTCGATCGTTTTGGGCGTGGCGGCCATCACTTTCCGTTTAATCAGGCCGGATTTCCAGCTGTTCGGATCATGGAGGTGAACGAGCATTACGATCGGCAGCACCAGGACATTCGTCTTGAAGGAGAGCGCCACTACGGTGACACCATCGAATTCGTCGACTTTGAATTCAATGCCAAGTTAACCAGTTTGAATGCCGTAGCTCTCGCAGCGATGGCGTGGGCGCCTGCACCTCCGTCCGAGGTCGGAATTGCCGGTCAAGTATCTCCAAGCACTACGTTGAGCTGGACCAAGGTAAACGGCGCAGCGGGGTATCGAGTGCATTGGCGCAAAACGACCGAGTCGGAGTGGACTCACAGTCGCTTCGTTGGTGATGTGGATGAGTTTACTCTAGAGAATATCGTCATCGATAATTATCTGTTTGGTGTGTCGTCGGTCTCAAAAGACGGCCACCAATCCCCAGTGGTGTTCCCAGGCAGAACCGGCGCTTTTTTTAACTGAGGGTCACTAAGTGAAGTATGGTTGAGCGAATCTCATCTTCGATTCCCTCGAGCGTATCGTGGCGAGGCTTGCCGTAACCGATTTGGTTGGTCATGCCATCCATTAGGGCGGTAATGATCCGAGCAACGTGGTTGGCGCGTTGCTCGGACAGGTTCGGCATAGACGCTTTGATCAATTGAGCTAAGCTAGCCAGGTATTCTTGATACCAGCGGTCCATAATTTCTGCTATCTCCGGATCATGTGGCGCCAGTGCCCAGATTGTGAACCAAATGTTGCAGGTCGATTTCACCTTAATGTCGTCGAGCAAAAAATCTACGGTTGCAAGAATTTTTGCAGAACCCGTAGACGCATTGGTAGTGACTTCCGTGTAGGTGCCACTGTACTTGCTGATTTCCGGTGATAACACTTCCCAAATTAGGTCTTTCTTTGTTGGAAAGTAATATTGCAGGTTGCCTGGCTGAATACCGATGTTTTTTGCGATTTTTCTGAGAACAAAGTTTTCATAACCCTCGTCGACTAGAATACGTCGCGCTTCTTTGACAATTGCGAGTCGCGTCATCTCACCTTTACGGCGTGCACGCGGTCGTGGAATGATACTTTGATCCGTTTTTTCAGTCATTTGCGTCGGTAGCCTATTCGTATTATCAGCGAATCATATAGGTCTTTTTAATCTGTTCGTGAACAGTGCAGGTGCCTTTCCAGTCTTTTGGAAAGAACGCCGCGGTATTAGGGTGGATTTCAGTTACTTCACCACTTTCATGAACGTAAGTCGCTCGGCCTTCCATAAAGTGACAGAACTCATCGCTGGTGACGTGGCAGTGCCACTTCCCAGGCGTACAAATCCACAAGCCCGTCTCGGACTCACCGTTCGGACCTTTGTGTAGCACAACGCCCGAAACTTTTGACTCACCCTCGATCATGGTTGGAATCGTTCCCCAGTCAACAACATCGTTGATCTCTAAAGGATTGTACATAATCTTAGCAGACATAGTTAATTCTCTCTGTGTTTCAGTAGTACGGTCAGTCAGCATATACACGTTTCTGAGTGTGGATTTGATATGGCAGGTGCCTTTCCATCCGCCCTCAAAGTGCACGCAGGTCCCCGGTTTAACTTCGATGCGTGATCCGTCATCACCAATGTACGTCGCCTCTCCAGCAATAAAGTGACAGAACTCATCACGAGGTATCTCTAATGTCCAAGAGCCCGCTGTGCATTCCCAAAATCCGGTTTCGAGCTCGCCGTTGTATAACTTCTCGAGTAGCACGCCTCTTGATTTCGATTGTCCTTCAACGCAATTAGGCTGATTACCCCAGTCGTTTAGATCTTCCGAAAGAAAGGTGTCTATATCGCGAAGAACCCGATTGTGTTTTCCTGAAGCTACTAGTGCCATGATCTAAATACCGTTTAAGATTTCATTGATGGTCATTGCCGCTTTTAGCGTGCCTTGCGCTTGTTGCATGTGCGTCTTGATGGCCTGGAGCTTATGATGCATCGCTGGATTGTCGAGACACTCGTCTATGGCATTGCGAAGCGCGTCTTCTGACCAGTCGTAGCGAGGTAGCTTTCGCCCATAGCCGGTATCTTCGATACGCGTTGCATTGTCATGGCCATCCCAACAGTAAGGCATGATGATGGCTGGCTTGCCGAAGTAAAGCGCTTCGTTGAATGAGTTGTTGCCACCGTGGTGAATAAATAAATCTACCTGAGGAACGACGGCTGGCTGGGGGTACCAACCTTGCAGGTGCACGTTCTCAGGACAGTCGTAGATCGACGTGTCTTCGCCAACCTTCATCAGGAAGCGGTACGGCATGTTGGCAAAGGCTTTAATCATGCGCTGATACAGTTCAATATCGGAATCACCAAGCGAGCCGAAGGCGACGTAAATCAACGGCTGCTCAGCGCGGTGCGCTGGAAATTCGGGCAGTTGATACTCACCATCGTCGCGAACACAGCCTTCGAGATATTGATACTGAGTCTCTGGCAGCGGGTTGGCGCGTTTAAAGGCCAAAGGCTTGGGGTAAAGAAGAAAATTCATCGTTTCCGAAGGCTCAAAAAACTCACCAAGTTTATAAGGTGGCAGGTCTTTGCTAATCAGGAATTGATTGAACTCGTGGTGTGTTTTAGCTACCGCCGCTTCAAATCGCTTGTTAAATGTTTCAAAGCCTTCGTAGTCACCCTGTGAGCATCCTGATAGGTGCGGAGGAACTTCCGGATCAACGACTTCGTTCTCCGAACAACTGATGATTCGAACCCAGGGACAGCCTGCCTGTTTAACGGCAGGAAACATAATGACGTTATCGATACAGATTAAGTCAGGTTTAATGTCTGCGATCTGACGCTTCAGGTCGTCTTCTGCGCTGATGGCACTTTCGACAATAGCCTCCCAAACCGGCGCCACATACGTTTCGATTTGATCAAGTGGGCTGAGATGGAAATGCGGCAGGTGATTCTTAATGAAATCGTCCCAGTAGTTGGCGACCTCTTCGTCGCTCATGTCGCCTGACATATTAACGAGGTACTCTTCAAAGCCGTACTCCGCAAATACGCCCTCAAAACCTTTATCGCATAGAAACACGGCGCGGTGTCCCATATCTCTAAGCGCCTGTGCAATACCGACGCAGTTTAATGCGGGGCCATATGCCGCCTCTGGAAAAAATGCAATTGTCTTTGACATGAGGACTCCTTGTTCTTATTAGTATCCACCGATTTAAAGAAAGGAATATCACGACCTAGTAATTAGTTCAACAAACTATTTTAAAATACTGAAAAATTGGCATAAATCGGCATTGTGATCAAAAAAACCTTGATTTTTAGTATTTTGTAATATTTAGTACAAAACACTATATAACAAAAAATAACTTCATAGTGAGTAGAGGTAGTGGCTCACTAACTTCATTAAAAAGGGGAATCACATGAATGTAACTGTCTTTAAAAAGACTTTACTTGCCACTGCGATATCTGCATTTGTACTGCCAATATCAGCGCATTCACAAGTACTCGAAGAAGTCGTCGTCACTGCACAAAAACGCGAGCAAAACCTCCAAGACGTTGGTGTGTCAGTCACGGCTTACACGGGTGCTCAAACGGAGGCGCTCGGGTGGGATACGACAGAAGATATCGCTGCCCAGACGCCCGGTCTTATTGCAACATCGTTCTCCGGAGACTCTTCGGTATCGATCTTCTCGCTACGCGGCGTTGGTCAGAACGACTTTGCTGACCACCAAGAGGCGCCAAGCGCAATGTACGTAGACGGAGTGTACATCGCGGCTACGGGTGCCGCGGGCATGCAGATGTTCGATTTGGATCGTGTCGAGGTGCTGCGTGGCCCACAGGGCACATTGTTTGGTCGAAATGCGACGGGTGGCTTGATTCATGTGATTAACAAGCGGCCTACAGAAGAGTTTGAAGCTTACGTTAATGCGACCGTTGCCGACTTTAATCAGCGTCGTTTTGAGGGTGCGGTGAGCGGCCCAATCAGTGATACGGTTCTAGGTCGTTTTAGCTTCTTAAAAGACGACGCTGATGGTTATTTTGACAATCTTAGCGGAGAAGACGCGCGAAACCGAGATTTACTCAGTATGCGTGGCCAGTTGTCGTTTTTATTTGGCGAGGATTCCCGCGTTGATTTACAAGCGTGGTCGAACGTTGTCGATAGAAATGTAGCCGGCGCGTACGATTTTCGCCCTGCGTACAAGGAAGTGGGAGATATACCAACGGACTGGCAGGGGGTTCCTG
>JABXIR010000131.1 GCA_013372965.1 Gammaproteobacteria bacterium | reverse complement strand
TGAGAATGCCAATTTGAGGTTCTGAATCGCATTGTAGTTCGACGCGACACGGAAACGTTCGCGTTCTCTATCAATTCCCCCAAAGGCGCGCACGACCTTAAAGCCTTGCACAGATTCGGTGGTAACGTGAGTAATGTCGCCGGCCGACTGTTGAATACGCTGACTATAACGACGGAAAAGCTTTGAAACGGCATTGATTATCAATGCGAGTAGTGGGCCGATAATTAAAAAGACCAGCGTCAGTTGCCAATTTTTTAACACGAGATAGCCCAACAACCCGATGACGGTGAAGCCTTCACGAATAAGTACCTTGACTGCATTGGTGGCAGCGTTGGTGACCTGTTGAGTATTAAATGTAATCTTGGAGACGGTATGACCCGAGTTTTCCGCGTCGAGAACGCCAGCTTTTAGAACCGTGATCTTGTTAAATAGATCGACGCGTAAATCGTGGATCAGCCCTTGAGAAACGCGCTCAATGAAAAAACTGCCTAGGAAAGAACCAATACCGCGAATCACAAATATAAAAATAGCGAACATGGGGAGCGCGATTCGCCAAGTGACTTGACCATCGGGATAGAACCAATCGACGACCGCATTGCTGGTTGGTGTATTATCGAGCGCGTTCAGCAGCAATTCCATAAGCACCGCGAAAGCTGCTTGAGTGGCAGCGAATATGGCGAAACCAATCATGCTTAGGATGAAAAAGGTTTTATAGGGAAGCGCGTAGCCAAGCAGTCGCTTGTAAGTGGCCCACGATGAGGTATTGGTTTTTGCGGTCATTATTGCTCGATTCACCCAAAAGTAAGGTCGTTTAACATGACTTAAAAATAGCAAAGGCGCAAGCGAGTTGCTTGCGCCTTAGGCTGATTAGTATTCGTTCTTTTTGTGTGCCCAGGCGCTCGAATCGGCTTTTCCGTCGAGTTCTGGGAATCGAGTACGATCAAATACAGGGTCGATGCCTGACTTAAACTGGCGTTCGAAGTCGGCAATCACCTTGAACGCAATGCCTGAGAGCATCAGCAAGGCGAATACGTTGATGATCGCCATGGCGCCCATTGACAGATCTGCGATCTTCCAAATGGTTTCCAATTCCTGAACAGAGCCCCAAAGCAGGACGAACAACACCGCGATTCGAAGTACAAGAACACCGCGAGCGCTTTCGTGTATGAAGCGAAGGTTAGATTCGGCGTAATAGTAGTTTGCCATGATCGAGGTAAACGCGAACAACAAGAGCGCAACTGCGACAATGTCAACGCCGATACTACCGATGTGCGACTCCATTGCGGCCTGCGTTAAGCTAATGCCATCGAGGTTTGCACTCGATGCATCGAGCGTTCCCGAGAGTAAGATAATGGAGGCGGTTGCAGTACAAATAACAATGGTATCCGTGAACACACCAGCCATTGAGATAAGGCCTTGCGTTACAGGGTGTTTCGGGTTCGCTGTCGCCGCTGCGTTCGGGCCTGAACCCATACCGGCTTCGTTAGAGAACAAACCTCGCTTAACACCTTGTTCGATAGCCGTCTTGATGGCATAGCCTAACACACCCGCTGCCGCTTGCTCGATGCCCATCGCGTGTTTCACGATGGTGCTGATGAGTGCGGGCAGTTCGCTGATATTCATCGCGACAACCACGAGAGATATTAATAAGTAGGCAATGGCCATTATAGGGACGATGAGCTCGGCCACTTTGGCGATTCGACGGATACCACCGAAGATCACGAGGCCGATTAATACCGCGAGGATGTTACCCATTAGAAACTTGTCGATGCCCCAAGCGTTATTAACGGCTTCGGCGATTTGATTTGCCTGCAGTGCCGTGAATGCGAACCCGAACGAAATGATGAGGCAGATTGCAAAGACAATGCCGAGCCAGCGAGACTTCAAGCCTTTTTCGATGTAGTACGCCGGACCGCCTCGGTAAGTGCCGTCGTCGTTATCGGTTTTAAATACTTGGGCCAAGGTGGTTTCGATGACTGAGGTTGCCATACCCACGAGAGCGGTAATCCACATCCAGAATATCGCACCCGGTCCACCGACCGCCAGTGCACTTGCAACGCCAGACAGGTTGCCCGTACCGACGCGCGCGGCAAGGGAAGTGGCAAACGCCTGGAAAGGGGTAATCCCTTGACGGCTTGTTGAACGACCCGATAGTAGAGCTTTCCATGCGGTACCGAACATCCGGAACTGGATAAAGCGTAGACGGAAGGTAAAGAAGATACCGCCACCAATAAGGAGGTAAATCAGAATGTAGCCCCAAACGATGTCGTTACCTTGATCAATGATTGCAGTAAGCCAAGAAAAGTCCATATCGCCTCATTTGTCTTGTCATTATTAAGTATTCGAGAAGTTTAACGTGTTTCTGCTTAGATGTAGAGCTGATCGTTATATTCTTGCTGCCACAGTGTGTCAGATCGACGTTTAGCCTCATCATAAATGGTTGGACCGAGCTCAAGTCTATTGGGTCCAGAGCGCGGGAGGTCAGGGATGGTTACGAGACTCAAATTTTTTCGCTGGGGCACAGGTACGTGCCGTCGCCAGGCGCTTTTTGAATGAATGTGATGATATAGAATCGGACGGTCGATCGGCGCGCTGGCAATACCAGGCCGATCTAAGACACCGCCATCAAGCAAGCTCATACCGTTGACACGAGCGGGTTGGAATAATAAAGGCACTGCGCAGGAGGCATAGACCCCTTCAATTAAGTCACCCGTATTTAGGACGATTGTGCGGTGTTTTCTGGGGTGATACGCCGATACACTAAATGGGATGTCGGTCTCTTCAAAGTTGCGTTGGCCGACAATCTCTCGTAACTTCGCTCGAAATTTCTGCCCTTTTAACCAGCCTAAGCCAGGGCTTGGATCCCAAAAGTCGACTTTGCTCATGTCAAATAGGTGGTGCTTAATCTGACTGACGTTGAGCCCGCAAGCGATCATGCAACCGATCAATGCACCAGCGCTGCTACCGGTGATATGGGCCGGTGGCGGAAGATTCTCACTGAGGGATTCACAAAATCCAGCGTGAGCGAAAAAGCCAAAGAAGCCAGACGACAGGGACAGTGTGTAAGGTTGCATGAAGTATTGGGTAACGGTTTGAGTCATAGTTTTAGCTTGAGCATGATAGTGAAACAGGGACTGGCTTTAATGGGGGTATCGACATTGCATCGTCCTCAATATGATCCTGAAATGGGTTGGCGAAAATTCGACGATATTTGGCAATGTCGGAGAAATCGCCCGATTCAGCTTTCGCAATGACCTCATTTAAAAGGTGGTGTCGAAGGATAAACTTGGGATTGACTTGGCGAAGACGTGTTCTTCGCTCGTCGATATTTGAACTGGTTTTTAAGTAGTCGTTGAGCCAATTGTCAAATGCTGCGTCGCCGTTGAATAGTGCCTTTAGCGTGTCGAAGTTGGTCGTGACGTCTTGGGCCAATAGGAAGTGTGAATACGTGTAATCGGCTCGGTGTGTTTCGAGCAGCTCGAGCCAGCGTTCGAGTAAACCGGTGTGCTCTTCGCTTAAATCGAGTTTAGCGAGCATTTCGTGGCGATAGGCTTCATCGAAGTAATCTTGGAAGCGGTTTACGGACTCGATAAGTACCTTGGCATCAATGACTTGGCTCAGTGATTGTGCAAGTGCGGCAAGGTTCCAGCGCATAATGCCCGGCTGACGATCGAAGCGATATCGACCTTGTGAATCGGTGTGATTCGCGACATGTCGTGGACGATATTCGTCGAGAAAATAATAGGGGCCATAGTCGAGGGTCTCACCCAAGATTGACATGTTGTCGGTGTTCATGACTCCGTGCAAGAATCCGACGGACTGCCACTTAGCCACTAACCGAGCGCAGCGCTTGACCAGTTTGTCAAACCACGCCTCAGCAGATGAAAGTTCTGGGTAGTGACAGCGCATCACAAAGTCGAGTAGCTGAGACGTTTCCTCGGGGTTACGTTGATAGTACAGAAATTCGAAATGTCCAAAGCGGATATGGGACGGGGTCACTCGGAGCAATGTGGCGCAGGGCTCTTGCTGTTCGCGCCAGACCCAATCCCGACTAGCACCTAGAGCGATAGCATTGGTGGTTGGAATATTTAAGCCATGCATTGCGATGCTACCAAGATACTCGCGAATGGTTGAGCGCAGAACAGCGCGTCCATCCCCGCCACGAGAATAGGGTGTCATGCCGGCGCCTTTGAGGTGTACTTCAAATAGCTGCTGATTTGGCCCGTGAATTTCGTCGATCAGCAAACCGCGGCCATCGCCCAATTGTGGGTTGTAATGACCGAATTGATGTCCATCGTATTTCATGGCAAGCGGCTTCAATTGATCAGGCAGTTGCCCATTTAAAAGATCACGTAAATACACGGGGCAGCGATAGGCACTTTGATGCGGGGTTTCCTCAAGCCAGGACTCATTGAGATCACATAACGTCATGTCGGTGAAGGGCTGCGGTGCTTGATCACTGTAGAGTGATTCGGGCAGTTGACGGTATCGAAGGTTTGACATGACTCTCGGCTGTTAGTGGCGCGTTGAAGCTCAGATTCTAACAGCCTTTGTTGACAGTCACCATGAGGATGGCAGGGCTAAAGGGGTTGTAGAGTAATGGATGAGTTCTCTCGACCTCGCATCACGATGGTATCTCCAACAACCTCAAGGGTGTGAAGCAGCGGAAGCGTGCTGAAAAAACTGTATTCAACATGCTGTGCATCACCGGGGCAAGCCATTTTAGTGGAAATGGCAGGGCCAATATTGAATTGCGAACTTGACGTTTCGTAAGGTGCACGATATCGATTGCATCCTGAGCTTCCGGTTAAAGCACCGCGATCGCTAAAGTTCACGGTCGGCTGAAAAGCCGAGCTTACAGCGGTGCCGTTGATATGAGTGACACGCCAATGTCCCGTTTGTTGTGTCAGCGGGTTGGGGGCACTTGCGCAGGCAAACAATGCCGCGGTTAACAACAACCAAAGTGTTTTTTTCATGGTCTCACCTCGTTTAAGGCTTGTCTCCTTATTAAAGCACAGCTTTTCGCGGGCACAAAAAAAGGTGAGTTAGAAACTCACCTTTTTGAGATCGGAGTGATGATCGATTAAGCATCATCCTCAGCATCGAGATAGTGCTCAAGCGGTGGGCATGAGCAAATCAAGTTACGGTCGCCAGCGACGTTGTCGATGCGATTCACGGTAGGCCATACCTTACCCGCCTTGACGAAGTCTGCAGGGAACGCAGCTTTTTCGCGGCTGTAAGGGCGGTCCCAGTCTTCAAGCAAGTCCGCTTGAGTGTGAGGCGCGTTGACTAACGGGTTGTTGTCTGGAGTATATTCGCCTGACGCCACGGCATCCGCCTCTTCACGAATGGTCTTCATGGCTAGGATGAACTTATCGAGTTCTTCCTTTGACTCTGACTCAGTCGGCTCGATCATCAGCGTGCCCGCGACAGGGAAGCTCATCGTTGGGCTGTGGAAACCAAAATCCATCAGTCGTTTTGCAACGTCTTCTTCGGTAACGCCTGTACGTTCTTTCATTGGACGAATGTCGATAAGACACTCGTGTGCAACCCGACCGTTGTGACCACTGTACAGGATTGGGAAGTCGTTACCGAGGTGCTTCGCTAAGTAGTTCGCGCCAAGAATTGCGTTTTCCGTAGCCGCTTTCAAACCCTCAGCGCCCATCAATTTGATGTAGCTCCATGAAATAGGCAGGATGCTTGCAGAACCCCAAGGAGCTGCTGAAATTACACCGTTGGCGATATCCGTGTCACTAATGGCCTGTACAGGGTGCGCTGGCAAGAACGGAGCCAAGTGCGATTTCACACCAATTGGACCCATACCAGGACCGCCCCCCCCGTGTGG
>JABXIR010000144.1 GCA_013372965.1 Gammaproteobacteria bacterium | reverse complement strand
ATTGCTAGCCCTCGGGGGGCACAAAGCGAAACCGCTCTTTGATCCCGTCCACTTCAATGGGGTTACCATCGAATACCACGGGCGAGAATATCCAAAGAGACAAGGCTTCAGCCGCTGCCGCATCAAAAACGCCTTCAGGCTGCGAGAGGATGACCTCAATGTTCTTAACTCGGCCGCTTTCAGTCACCGTAAACTCGAGTTCAACGAGCCCTTCCCGACCTGCACCATGAACTGGATAATCGGGCAGCACCCGATACACGGGTCGAACTTCAAGTTGGGTGAGCGGCTGGGCTGAGACCGGCACGAAGACGACCGAAGTTATTATCGCCGCCATAATGAATACGCTGGCCAATCGCATGAGTAATTCCATTGTTGATTTTATGACAAGCTCACATAATACTGTTTATATAGCCTACACGCTACACGGTCGATTTTAAAAAACGAGGTGACTCACGAATATGCGCGGTTTAGTACTCACTGGTTTAATCCTGACTCTATCCGGATGCATTGGTCCAGGCTCTCGCCCATCGGACCTCGACAACCTCTGTGAAATGTTTAGTCAACGTGAAGATTGGTACGAAGATGCCCTCGAAGCTCAAGAGCGTTGGGGCACTCCGATTCAAGTACCGATGTCGATTATCTATCAAGAGTCGAGCTTTCGTCACGATGCCAGGCCTCCTATGAGATACTTTTTGTTTATCCCCTATGGTCGGGCGAGCACGGCCTATGGATATCCTCAAGCTAAGGATGAAACTTGGGACGAGTATATTAGCGAGACAGGCAATTGGGGAGCTGATCGAGATGATTTCGGCGATGCGATTGACTTCATCGCTTGGTACGTAAATAAGACGCAACGCATCAATGGAGTGTCTAAGTGGGATGCATACAACCAATACCTTGCATACCACGAGGGCCGCGGAGGTTTTTCACGCGGTTCTCATCAAGGCAAAACTTGGCTGATCAATACCGCGAGGGTCGTCGATGAACGCGCAAAACGTTACAGCGCACAGTATCGCTCGTGCAAGGACGACCTCGACAGCGGATGGTTTTAATCGGTCACCGTGATGGTGATTTTTTCTGACGCGACAATGGGCTGATGAGGACGATGCAGATGGTCTCCGAGCACTAGCTGCAACGTGTGCTCTCCGGGCTCTAGCTCCAACGTGACTTCGGTTTGCCCACCACCAAAATGAATGACCTCTCCACCCATCGTAAAGCCGACCTCGGGTAACTCATCCTGATCGATCATCAGATGATGATGACCGGTGTTAGCGCGCTCAACGCCTGCTGGCGCTATCCCCATGCCTTTCAAACCAAATACGATGGTGACTGGAGAGCTCACGATTGCACCATCGGCTGGTGAAACGATATACGCCTCAGCGTCTGAAGTTGCCTTCGAAGGCGCATTGTCGGCCTGAGCGCTTGTTATCATCAATGCAACGATTAGTGCCAATAGCTTCGATATTTTCATAGCTCTTCCCTGTTATTTACTGAATTGGTCTTCAATATCATAGTAGTTTTCAGCCTTAAATCTCGGTGAGCATAAGGCCATGAATACGAGTTCCTCGGGACCCTCGTTGGTAATGCGCTGAGGTACGTCTACCGGAATTCTCAAACTGTCGCCAACCGCTAGGTTAAACGACTGCACACGGCCGTCCAAGAATAACTCGGCCATTCCCTGACCGCTGACAACAACATAACGCTCCTCCGTGTACGCTAAACGATGCCAACGAGTTTTCATTCCAGCTGCGACTCGAGCGCGAACTAGCGATGCCGCCTCGTCATCATCGCGATTATACCATTCGAGAATATAGCAACCTTCTTTAAAGAAATACTCCGGTGGTGACGGCTTGTGTAACTCAATCATCACTTAACCCCCATGATATAGTCTAACGGTAGCTTGGTCGTGCGCTTCGGCGTATTTAGAACAAACGACGACTGCACGCCTTTGACCCCGTCGATTTCAGTTAAGTTCGCCAATAAGAACTTATGGTAGTAGTCGAGGTCTGGCACCACGATCTTGAGCAAATAATCTGCATCTTGGCCAGTAATCAACGCGCACTCAACCACCTCTTCGAGGGGAAGTACCGCCTCTTCAAATCGGGCGAACTGACTGCGAGTGTGAGTTTGCAACACAATTTGAACGTATACGGTTAACCCGACGCCTAACTTTTTAGCATCCAATACAGCAACTTGCTCTTTAATGTAACCCTGATCGTACAATGCCTTTACCCGCCGTGCGCAGGGTGTAGGCGACAAGCCAACGCGCTCGGCCAAGTCGAGATTGGTTACGGACACATCGCTCTGAAGTATCTCTAAGATCTTTCGATCATGAACATCTACAGACATAAATCACCAACAATTAAAATAATATTAGTGATAATAACCAATTAACTTCGAAATACGCCATCAAAAAAATGAGTTTCACTCAAATAAATTCGATATAATGATCGCAATCTAAACACTCAACAATGACTCTCTATTAAAGCTTATGTTTAACCACCAAAAATACCGTCCATCACCCGCTTTTAAACTATCCGACCGAAGCTGGCCTGATAACGAGTTGCGACACGCGCCAACCTGGTGCAGTGTCGACCTCCGCGATGGTAATCAAGCGCTCATTGAACCGATGTCTGTCGAACAGAAACTCGAGATGTTCGACTCGCTTGTGCAAATAGGCTTTAAACAAATCGAGATAGGCTTCCCTTCTGCTTCTCAGACTGAGTATGAGTTTACCCGCCGCTTAATCGACGAGGGTCGAATTCCCGATGACGTTACCGTTCAAGTCCTCGTCCAAGCTCGTAAACACTTGATCGACAAAACGTACGACGCGCTCAAAGGGGTAAAGCAGGCCATTGTTCATGTCTACAACTCGACATCAACCATTCAGCGTGAGCGAGTATTCAAGCTCGATAAGTCAGGCATCATCGACATCGCCAAGCAGGGAGCACAATGGGTACTAGAAGGCGCAAAAGACCACCCAAATACTCATTGGGGGTTTCAATATTCACCCGAAAGTTTCACGGGAACGGAAGTCGACTTCGCGGTTAGCGTGTGCAACGAAGTCATCGAGATTTGGCAGCCGTCGCCTGACAACAAATGCATTATAAACTTGCCTGCGACCGTCGAGATGAATACCCCGTCGGTATTTGCAGATCAAATCGAGTACATGTGCCGCCACCTGAATCGACGCGACAGCATTGAAGTGTCGGTCCACACCCATAACGATCGCGGCTGCGCCGTGGCCGCCTCGGAAATGGCGCTACTCGCTGGTGCTGATCGCGTCGAGGGTACGATCCTCGGAAATGGCGAGCGAACTGGCAACATGGATGTCATTACTTTGGCAATGAATCTCTATAGCCAAGGTATTAACCCTGAATTAAACCTCGGTGAGATTGAAACCCACCTCGAGGTATTCGAACGCTGCACCCAATTACCACGCCATCCTAGACACCCTTGGGTAGGCGATTTGGTCTACACGGCGTTTTCTGGAAGTCATCAAGATGCCATTAAAAAGTGTTTAGATCTGCAGCAAGACGAGCAGCCATGGCAGGTCGCTTACTTACCGATCGACCCGGCAGACTTGGGTCGCGACTACGAGGCCGTGATTCGCGTGAATAGCCAATCTGGCAAAGGCGGAATCGCCTACCTACTCGAGCGAGAGTTCGGTTTCAAGCTCCCACGCTGGCTACAGATCAAGTTCAGCCAAGTCGTTCAGCAAGCGAGCGATAAGTCTGGCAAAGAGCTAGATGCCGCACTGATTTACCAAATTCTTTGGCAATCATACGGCGATTCACATGGCATTGAGCTGAAGCAATACGATATCCACACAGCAGATTCAATCACCAAGATCGAGGCAATGATTAAAGCTGGCTCCTCCATCGTTCAAGTTAACGGTAGCGGCGGCGGTGCTCTTGAGGCGCTCACTCATGCGTACCTAGAACAATTTGGCACCGACATAAAGATTCGAAACTACCATGAGCACGCGCTGCAAGCAGACTCCAGCTCAGAGGCTGTGTGTTACATCGAAGCCGAAATCAACGGAACCAACGTGATTGGTGTTGGACGATCTAAAGACGTACTCGACGCCGGTTTCAAGGCGCTAACCGCGGCTGCCGGCCAAGTTATCGTTAAGCCGAACCACGAGAAAAGCACTGCCTAAATACTATTTGGTGTTATACTCGCGCCTCAGAGAGCATCGTGCTTATTTAGCGATACACATGGGGAAATATAATGAGTTCTAAGATCGATCAACGTGCATTTAGAGACGCACTCGGTCAATTTGCAACGGGCGTAACCATTGTTACCACGCTCGATGCTTCGGGCGAGGCTGTCGGGATGACCGTATCGAGCTTTAACAGCGTTTCTTTAAATCCCCCACTGGTGCTTTGGAGTATCGATCGATCGAGCCATAGTTTTGATACCTTTATGCAGGCTGATCGTTACGTCGTGCACGTGCTCAACCAAACCCAAAAAGAACTCTGCATGACCTTCGCAACTCCGGGCGCTGATAAATTTTCTGCCGCTGAGTTCGAACGAAGCGCTCACAATATTCCAATGCTAACGAGCTACCTTGCGCGGTTTGAGTGTAAAACTGCGCACCAATACGATGGCGGTGATCACGTCATCTTAGTCGGTGAAGCCGAGATGTTTGACGTTCAGGGTGGCGATCCGTTGATCTTTCACCGCGGCGATTTAAAATAATTTGCATTTTACTGCATCCAAATAAAATCGACGCGCGTCTAATTTAATAGAAACCAAAAGGATTAGGCGCATGACTATCATCAGAACACTACTTACCATCATTGTCGTCATTGCAAGTGTCTTCGCTCTGAGCAACCTAATGCTCGACGACGTCCACATTTCGTGGTCTCACTCTGCAGACAACTCGGGTCTTCTCGAGCCTTTCGTGGCAGCGGTCGTCATCGCCTTTGTCGTAGCGCTACTCATTGTGATCGGTTTGTTTACCACCTTTGTTATTGGCGGGGTACTTATCACGGTTGCCTTTGTGGTGTCGCTCGCCCTCGTGGTTGCTTTACTGCCGGCTATTGCGCCTCTTGTACTCGTGATCGGCGGAATCTGGTTGATCATCAACCTATTCAAAGAAGCGAACTAAAGAATTTTCATCCCAAGGAAATATCCACGCGTTTGGCGCTCATCGAGCGCCTTTTTTATTGCAGCACCAAGACCACACCGAGCGTTGCAAATCCCGTTGCAAGCCAAACATCCCAACCGCGATAGCGCAAAACCAATAGTGCCACCAGTGGGCTAAGTGACAACATCGTCTGTGATAACGTTGCACCAATCGCATTAACTGAAATAAGCTGCAACCACAAAGCCAAGGTCGTTCCTAACGTAATAGCCATCAATAAACTCGACCAGTGGTCTAAGGTAAAGCCTTTCAAACGACGATAAAGCTGCGGAAAGCTCAAGAAAGGAATCAGCACGACTAACGCCGGGGCAAGCCGAGTAATCGTCGCTTCAAGCACTCCCGCCCCCTGAGTGAAACCGTACGCCGACAGCAGAATTCCCAGCGTTTGGCACAGCGCGGCTATCGCACCAAGAAGTAGGCCTTTTCCGACCTCGTTTTCGACGACCTGAGTATCAGCAAGCCGGTGCGCCATAACGAAACGTACCGAGCTAAGAATCACGAACATCCCAAGCCAATTGATGAGTGTCAGCGCTTCACTCAACCACACCAATGCTAACAAGCCGGTTAAGATGGGTGGAAAGAACTCAAAGTTAAGTGCTCGGCGAGGACCGATGCGACGTAGACATGCGAGCCAAGCAGAATCGCCAATAGCGATTCCAATGACACCCGACACGACAAATGCCCAAGCAGAGTTACCTGAAGGCCAAGGCGCGCTCGAGGCAAACAAAAAGGGTATAAAGAGAACAAGCGAAATTAGCCCTTTGAGGGCGTTTATTTCCACTGCCCCGATACGAGATCCAACTCGCTCATACCAACGTGCGGAAAGCGCCCAAAAAAGAGCCGCTAATAAAGCGGCTCCGACTCCTACGAACATGTTTTATACGGCGTTTGCTTGCAGGCGTTTAAGCCAGTTAGCGTAAAGCGCCATACCGAAGGCAGATAGCACGCCGACAAACCCCATCACAAACCAGACTAAGCCGATGTCGTTGGCTTGATACATCGCCTCCTGAAGCTCAAGAGAGCTCATCCCGGACACGTCAACCGCACGGTAGAACGCTTCACCAATCGGAACGGCTTCAATTGCCTCGGCACCCCAGCCGTTGTCCTCAAGGAAGGCGCGAGAAATACGATCTTTAGACGCCCAGTGATCGTACATAAGAGGCCCAAGAAAGCTTTCCAAGCTCCAACCAATGAACAGCGGAAATTGCGAGAAACCGAGGTACATTGCTTTCTTATCCGATGGGGCCATGTTGCCCAAGTACTCAGAGAACTTCGGTGAAGAGATCATCTCCCCGGTACTAAAGATAAAGATCGCCAGCGCAATAAACCAAGCGAAGTTAAAACCACCAATAATCATCAACGCAGCAGAACACAGTAATGTGCCCGCCGTGATCGAGGTAAGCGCCTTCAGCTTCGAGCTTAGCCACGCAAAAACGAAACAAGAGGTCATAATCATTAGCGCGTTAATGTTAACGAGGCCTTCTGGCAACACCGCCGTCCCCTCGCTGTTCAACACCAAGATTTTCGAAATGAGCCCGCCAGGCTGCTCCCCTTCGCTCCAAAAGGTGCTAACGATCGTCGAGGTATCAACCCACTCCGCTATATGAATCGGAAGCACATCGAACAGCGACATGAACATGAACCAAAAGCCTGAGAATACGATGAGATACAACAATAAAACGGGCCGCTTGAGCTCACGAAGTGACTCTCGCACTAAACTCTCTTGATTTCCGGCGGCACGACGCGCCAGCCGCTCTTCCTTTCCAATTTCTTTGTAAGTGAGAAGTAACAGAAAGTTACCCGCGATAATAATGGCGCACGCAATAAATACGAACTGCCAATCCATCTGACGTAAGAAGCCTGCGAGCATCGGGGCAATTGCTGCACCGATGTTGACCGTTTGATAGAAAATACCCCAGGCCATCGAAGAATTCGTTCGATCAGTGGCTAACACCAGTGTACCCTGAATTCCCGGTTTAAAAATACCAGTACCCAGCGCAAGCACAATTGCGCCCACGAAGAAGCCTTCATACGTTGGGTACATCGCCATAATAACGTAGGCCCCCATCTTTAAGACGGTGGAAACAAATATCGTTTCTTTATAGCCGTAACGATCAGATAGGCCGCCGGTAAACACCGGAACCAGACTTTGAACTACGGACCAAGCCAGAAAAATCGTTCCGAGCTGGGTCGGCGTAATTCCGAGGCCGCCTTCAGATTGCGCAGTGGTTGCGTAGATACCAGAAACCGAGCGAACCGCGTAATACGCCAGACGCTCGACCATTTCCATTCCACCAACAACCCAAAACACATAACTTAGTGAAGCGATCGATGCGATTAAACCAAGCTGCTTAACATCTTTTACAGCCTCAACTACCGCGTCACTTTTGAGATTTTCATCGTGCATATCTTTCCTTCCCGATAGCAATTTTATTATTGTAATAATTAATATCCGCTCACGATGCTAGCGTAAACACGGATAATTTTACACAGAATTTTGGACCGACCATCCCGCTTGAATTACCTTCGACAAAAAAAATGCCCAATCACTGTCGTGATGGGCATTGGGTTATTGGCGTTGTAGATTACACGGTAATAATCTTCATGTTGTTAGTGCCACCCGGAAGATTCACGTTGCCATAGGTAAGAATGAACTGTTCACCAGGCTTAACCCAACCTCGATTCTTAAGCTCGAAGGTCACAATCTCAGCACGGTTTTCACTGACCATTTCATCACCACTGACAAGGATCGGTGTCACATTGCGTAATAGCGCAAGTCGCGCAGCAACACTTTTACGGCGACAAAATGCCACAATAGGAAGCGCACTGGTGACTCGAGACATCAGCGCCGCTGTGTGACCCGACTCGGTCATGTTCGCCACTACTTTGATCGTGCCCATCTGCCGTGCGGTAAACATCGACGCATTCGCGATCGCCTCATCGACCTTACCGGACTGGCGTAATAATGAATCGTCACGAAGTGCCTGTGGTTCGTAGGCCTCTGTTCCCTCGATCACCGACGCCATCGCTTTGACGGTCTCGACCGGGTAACGACCTGCCGCCGTTTCACCTGAAAGCATCACCGCATCGGTACCATCGAGCACCGCGTTCGCCACATCGAGCACTTCTGCACGGGTTGGCGCTGGGTTGTCGATCATGGACTCCATCATCTGGGTTGCGGTAATCACTGGAACACGCATGTAACGAGCACGCTCAATAATCTTCTTTTGAGCACCTGGCAATGCGGCATCACCAATTTCAACGGCTAGATCACCACGCGCTACCATCACGGCGTCGGACGCTGCGATTACATCCTCCATCGCCTCGCGTGAAGCAACCACCTCTGCGCGTTCAATTTTAGCGACAATACGACCTCGCCCACCCGCAGCTTTCAAGCGCTCTCGGGCTTCGCGCAAGTCTGCGCCAGTGCGAGGAAATGAAACCGCCAAATAATCGACATCGATTTCTGCGGCAAGCTCAATGTCTTTGTAATCCTTTTCGGTGAGAGCCGCTGCCGATAAACCGCCACCCTCTTTGTTAATCCCTTTATTGTTCGAAAGCTTACCCGCCACAACGACCGTGCAACGAAGCTCATCGCTGGTTTTCTCGTCGACGCGCAGTACCACTTTGCCGTCATCTAGAAGAAGTCGGTCGCCTTCATCGCAATCGTCGATTAGTGCCTCGTAGTCGACCGCAACACCGGTTTCATCTCCTGAAGTTTTGTCACGCGAGGTCGACAGAACGAATGACTGACCTTCTTCCAAGACGATCTTTTCGTTAGCAAAGCGAGCGATTCGGATCTTCGGGCCTTGAAGGTCGCCGAGAATCGCAACATGAATGCCGAGTTCTGCCGACGCCTTTTTTACGTGCGCGACGCGAAGCTTATGGTCTTCGGGTGAACCGTGAGAGAAATTCAAGCGCAGTACATTCGCGCCCGCTTCGATTAAATCTCTGAGTACTTTGTAATCGGAAGTTGCGGGGCCAAGAGTTGCTACGATCTTTGTATTGCGCATTTATAAACCTCTAAAAGTAAAAAAATTACAAACAATCTTCCCGCCAGAGATGGAACAACCGAAAGCTAACACCAACGACAAGTTAATTGCTTACAAAATGTTGCTACATTGTAATTTTTTTACAAGATAAAAAAAAGACCATTTTGAAACTCTTCACAAAATTATATACAGTAGGTTTAATAGACAACTACAGCGACATTAAAAGCCCATGCGCAGATCGTTTCGTCGACAAAGGCATACCGTTTATCAATGGTTTGAAGAAGCCATTGCGTCTATTCCAAAGCAAAATTCTCCAGCATGGATTATCTACCTCCAAGAACACTGGGGTGATGCCTGGCTGAAACAGTACCAAAATGAGTCTCATTGGCAGGCTATTCATACATTTGTACAACAACCCTATCAAGCAAACCAATGGCGCCAGTGGCAGCGAGATTTTTTGCATGCCACGGGGATCCAAAAAGCATTGCTATCAACCGAAGTGATTGCGAGTCTCAAGAAAGCAATTCAGCCACTTGAGGACGCAAGCAGCAACAACCTCTCAGAGCAGCTAAACTACGTCAACGCGCTTAACGACCTGCTTGTTGATTATATCCGTTCATCTAACAACCTATCAGACAACCCATACCCCTATATTCTCGAAGCGCTATTGCGCTGGACAAACGACGAAAAAGCGTGGCTTGAATCACGTCACTGACGAACTGGTCAAAAATGCAACGCTACCTCTCAAACCAATAAATTCAGTAGCCCTAGGGCTTGCCACCACAGTTATTAACAGCCTAATCCACAATAAATGTGTATACGGCAGGCACTTCATGTGATCACTAAACATCCAAAATAAAAGTTTTAACGGTGTGAAATACATCACCTTATTGATAATGTGATCAAATCAATCATTGCATACTCAACAATTGATTCATATCTTAACTCTTTTGGAAGTATTACTAACCTCGGAGAGAACAATGAGAAAAACCAACCGCGGCTCGCTTGCGAATATGTTCCGTCGTATTCATTTAGCCAACCTAAAGTCCGAAGCAACAGGCATCCCTACTGACGAGCTGCTCGCCCAAGATCGCGAGCTTCGCCAGAGTATCAACAAAGACGCCATTGAAAACTCAGAGCGCCGTAAGTTTCTGCAGCAATCTGGTATTGCCGCGGGTGCAGTTGTCGGGGCCTCGGCTATGCCAGCCGCCGCAAACGTTCTCAATAACGGTAATCGCCCTAATGCGAGTCAGCCATCAATTGCAGTGATCGGCGCGGGTGCTGCAGGTATGAGAGCTGCACACCGTCTAAAACAATACAATTTAGTTGCCGACGTTTTCGAGGGTGGCGATCGCCTAGGTGGTCGTATGCATTCAAGCGACACTGCGTTTAGTGACCACGTTGTCGAGTGGGGTGGCGAGCTCATCTCAACCGAGCACACCGGTCTCCGTAATCTGTGTAAGCAACTCAACCTTCAGCTGGAAGACGTTAATAAGCTTCCGGAGAACATGGAAGAAACCTACTTGGTCGGTGGCCAACTTTACACCGAGCACGACTTAGATCGCGAGTGGCAAGGAGGGTTATACGAGTTGTTCAAGCGCGATCAGCAAGCTGCCCCTTGGCAACCTACTTGGGACTATCACACGGCAGAGCACGTCCGCCTTGACTGGTTAACAACGGAAGAATATCTAAACCAAGCCGGTTACAGCTCAAACCATTGGACACACAAGCTCATGATGACCAACGTGGTGTCTGAATACGGCCTAAAAGATGATTGTCCAGCACTCAACCTAATCTACACTTTAGGCTGGACGAACCGTGGTTCTGGCGGTCTTCCCCTAGCCGGTACCGATGAGCGCTTCCACATCGTGGGTGGCAACAACAAAGTCATTCAAGCCATGGCAGATCAAATCGGTCATGATCGAATCCAGACGGGTAAGCGATTAGTTGCCGTTCGCGGTGAAGCCCAAGGACCATACACACTGAGTTTCCAAGATGGCAGCGAAGCGACTTACGAACGCCTCGTTATGGCACTTCCAGTTTGGAAGAACCGTGACGTAGACTGGGATCCTCGAATCCTTGCCGGCATGGCGCCAGAAAAACGTCTCGCACTGCAAAATGTTGCCGGCGGCGACAACGGCAAACTACAGCTTGAATTTAGCAGCCGTGTGTTCAACCAAACGCGAACCATTAACGGCCAAGAAGTTCATCAGAGTGCTATTTCTTACTCTGATCCAGACGAGTTTGTTACCACTTGGGAAGCAAACCCTGCTAGCCCATCAGAAAAAGGCGTTCTAGTGAACTACACGGGTGGTGTTCGCGGACGCAACCTAGGAGGTAACGAAATCTTCGGCCCAGCGGCTGCGAGCGATGTTAACCGATTACTTAACGATTTCGATCAAATCTGGCCAGGCGCAGCGGCAGCCTATACGGGTAACGCGATCGTTTCTAATTGGTATGATAATCCACTCGCGAACGGCTCATTTACCTCACCGCGACTCGGTCACTATACCAGTTGGTGGGGCGCACTATTCGAAGATTCAGGCAACTTACTGTTCGCAGGCGAAGGCACGGATCGAGAGACATGGGGCTTCATGGAAGGTGGTATTCTTTCCGGTGAACGGGTCGCTACTTACCTCGCGCAGTCCATTTAAACTGCTAACAAAAAAGCCCAACTTCTCAGTTGGGCTTTTTATTATCTGACTAAGCGCTTGGTAAATTAGACGCGCTTGAAAAGGTGATGCTTCTTCTTTCCTAACTTCACCATAAAATAGCAATCGTGTTTTGCATTTGCGGCACAGAACAGTCCTGCTGGGTCAGGGTTTTGTGAGGCATCGACGACATTACCGTTGACGAGCACCGCGGAACGACCCAAAGCATCTTTAACTTGCTTACCTGAGTTTGCCATTCCGGCATCAACCAATACACCGATGACCGTCTGACCATCGAGGTCGGAATCACTTAGTTCCGAAGAAGGCATACCATCTTGGGCAAGCTGGGCAAAGTCATCCGCCGAAAGCTCTGCAAGATCGCCGCTAAATAGCGCCTGAGTAATTCGCTTTGCTGCCACCAGCGCTTCGTCACCGTGAACTAAACGTGTCACTTCTTCAGCGAGCACTGACTGCGCCTGAGGTCTGCCCTCGCGCGCTTGATCTTCGGCTTCAATGGCGTCGATTTCGTCGACACTTAAGAAAGTAAAGTACTTAAGGAATTTATACACGTCTGCATCGGCGGTATTTAGCCAGAACTGATAAAAAGCGTATGGCGAGGTCTTTTTCGAATCGAGCCAAATCGTACCTGACTCTGTCTTGCCGAATTTGGTGCCGTCCGACTTCGTCACTAATGGCAGGGTTAAACCGTACACGCTGCCACGATGCATACGTCGCGCTAAATCAATGCCACCAGTGATATTACCCCATTGGTCTGAACCACCAATCTGCAAGGTGCAATTGTGACGCTGGTACAGCTCAGCAAAGTCGAAAGATTGCAACAACATGTAAGAGAACTCAGTAAACGAAATGCCCGCGCCTTCGCGCTCGATTCGCTGCTTGACCGACTCTTTGTTGATCATGTTATTCACTGAGAAATGCTTACCGACATCACGTAAGAAATCGAGCACCGAAATATTTTGCGTCCAATCTAGGTTGTTAACTACTTCTGCTGCATTGTCAGTGTCATCGAAGTTAATAAACTGTGAGACCTGTTCACGAATGCGATCAACCCAATTGGCTACGACATCCGCTGTATTCAACTGACGCTCTTGTGCCTTAAAAGAAGGATCACCAATGAGACCGGTTGCACCGCCGACGAGCGCAATAGGTTTGTGTCCGGCCTGTTGGAAACGTTTGAGCGTTAACAGCGGCACTAAGCTGCCTATATGCAAACTATCGGCCGTTGGGTCGAAACCACAATACAACGTCACCATGTTCTGGTTTAAATGTTCGTGAAGCGCATCGTCACCGGTCATCTGATTAAGAAGACCTCGCGCAGCTAAATCATTAAGTAAAGTGTTTGTTGCAACTGCCATGGAAAGTTAACTACCTAAACCGTAAAATCAAGCTTGCAAACATACCGTATGTACGTTTAATTACAACCCATTGCTAGGGTTTAGCGGCAAGATTTGATATAAACGGCATAAATAAGTAGTACCTGAGGCAGTCATGACGAACCGACGGCGGCGTCCCCAAGCCACGCGACACAGAACAAAAACGCAAAAAGAGCCAATATTCCCCAAGTTATGGGCGGCTTTCCGACGCGTATACGTTGATCAGATCATTAAAGCGTATCGCATCAATCCTCATCGATTCTGGACCATTTTTGTTGTCGCGCTAATTACTGCGACGCTCATTAACTGGCCAACCTCGGAACACTCTGAAGTCGATGCCGGCGATTCCATGCGAGTGATTAACATCAACCCGAACGGCGATGCGTCTACTTCAGACCCGGAGACGATTGATGGTGAGCAGTCCGATGCAAACACTGAGATTAGTGAGCCAGTCCTTGCTCCCGCAGCGCAACCTAGAGACCCTTGGAAGCGTTACACGGTCGAGAGCGGAGACAATCTATCTAAGATGTTCTACCGAGCAGGTCTATCGGATCGTGACGTGTACTTGTTTACTAACCAAGGCGGTGACATTAACGACTTCACCAACCTGAACATAGGCAATGAAATCTGGTTCGATATTCAGGACGGTCAGCTCGTACAAGCCAAACTTGTATACGATCAACTCAATTACCTCATCGCCTCGCCATCGGCGACTGACATTGATGCTTACGACGTCGAGCATGTGACGCTCACCCCAGACATTATCTATGAGTCGGCCGAAGCAATCATTACCGACTCGTTGTTCATGTCAGCGACACGCGTCGGAATCTCGGAACGCCTTACAATGGAACTGGCCAATATCTTCGGCTGGGACATCGACTTCGCCCTCGACATCCGAGAAAACGACACCTTTAAAGTCGTTTATGAAAAGCTCTATCTCAACGGCGAATACATTGGCGATGGTGACATCGTCGCGGCTAGCTTTGGCAATCGAGGGCGACACCTCGAGGCCGTTCGCTATACCAACCGAAATGGTGATACTGCTTATCATGCGCCCGACGGTCGAAGTATGCGCAAAGCGTTTTTACGCACGCCAGTCGATTTCGCACGAATTTCTTCTCACTTCAACCTGAGCCGACGCCATCCAGTGTTACATACAGTGCGTGCGCATAAAGGTACTGACTACGCGGCACCTAGGGGCACACCCATTCGAGCGGCCGGCGATGGTCGTGTCGAATTTGCCGGAGTCCGAGGAGGCTGGGGTAACGTTGTGATCATTCAACACGGCGAACAATACAAAACGCTCTACGCACACCAACAACGCTTTGCACGAGGAATTCGCGCAGGTGCTCGAGTATCACAAGGGCAAATCATTGGCTATGTTGGTTCATCCGGTTTGGCCACCGGCCCTCACCTTCACTATGAGTTTTACGTCAACGGCGCCGTGCGCAATCCAGTCACGGTTGAACTGCCTGAAGCCGAGCCCATTTCGGAGGGTGAATTAGCGCATTTCCAAGCACAGACGGCAGGATTGCTCGCAATGCTGAACGACGGCGGAGTATTGCAGTCGAGCTCAGAGCTCGGTGGTCAGTGAGACACTTTATCGGCATTATGGCCGGAACGAGCCTTGATGGGCTCGATTTCGCCCTCTGCCAACTCAACGATGGCCGTTGGACGGTTAACAAGAGCCACCATGTTGAGTATCCCGATCAACTTCTCCATGAAATATTGATGCTAGCGCGGAGTCAGTCGAATAACCTGGAGCTAGTGGCTAGCGCAGACCGTCAATGGGCAGAATTCACGTCGACGACACTACTTGAGTGGGCGACGACCGAAGGAATCGACCTCGGTCAAATTGAAGCCATCGGAAGTCACGGACAAACCATTCGTCACGCGCCACAAGAGTGGACGGTTCAAATCGGCGATCCGAACATCATGGCACTAAAGACAGGTTGTACGGTCGTTGCGGACTTCCGTCGCGCTGATATTGCGGCCGGTGGTCAAGGCGCACCGCTGGTGCCAATCGTCCACGATCAACTCTTTTCAGATGGTCGTTGGGCGTGCTTAAACTTGGGAGGTATTGCTAACGTGACTCTCCGCGATCACAGTGGCGTACTAATCGGCTTTGATACGGGACCCGCCAACACGCTCAGCGATCAGCTCGCCCAATCACTACTGAATCTACCTTATGACGCCAATGGTGACCAGGCGCGCAGCGGGACCATTCAAACGGAGCTACTGCACGCGCTTCTTAGTGATGATTACTTCGAAAAACCAGCTCCCAAGAGCACCGGGCCAGAAAAGTTTTCGATTCAATGGTGGAATACCTTCGACATCCAGACACTGTCGGCACAAGACCAATTGGCGACGGCCATTGAGCTCACGGCCGTGAGCGTGTGTGACCAACTCACTCAACATCCGCACTTAGACACACTTTGGGTTTGCGGAGGTGGCGTACATAACCGCTACTTGATGGACAGAATTCGGCATCACAGCCCAATAAAAGCCATTCAAACCACCGACACAGTGGGTATATCGACGGATGCAATGGAGGCGTTTGCGTTTGCCGTACTAGCACAACGACGCTTAGACAAACTACCGAGTAACTGTCCGTCCGTGACGGGTGCGAAGCACGAAGTGTTACTCGGTGGTATTTACGAAAGTATTAGATAGAGAAACTGGCACCACAACCACAGGTCGCCGTTGCCTGAGGGTTGTTAACGACAAAACGACTGCCCTGAAGTCCCGACTCATAATCAACAGTCGAGCCCACCAGATACGGGTAAGACATTGCATCCAGCACCACTGTGATACCGTCGACCTCGATTGGCGTATCATCCTCTTCGACGGTTTCATCGAATGAAAAACCGTACTGAAACCCTGAACAGCCACCGCCCGTCACGAAAACGCGCAACTTGAGATCAGGGTTACCCTCTTCTTCTACCAGCTCACGAACTTTGGCGATGGTATTTTCGGTAATAAACAACGGACTTGGAACAAACTCTACGACGCTCGACATCGCGTAGTACCTCTAGATTTCGGATTGACGCGATTATCACCAAAACCAAGTAATTTAGTCAACTAAGGTGATTCCGTTAGTCGTTGTTAGATTCGCTTTCGGCAGTCTGTTGCTTTGCAGACTCTGGCGCTGGTAGCGTCACTTGGTGCTCTTCATGAATCAATGAACCATTGATTTGCGCGCCGGCCATCATTTCGAGGCTACGGTAGCGGACATCTCCTTCGATACGCGCATCAGGGGCAAGCTCAACACGAACCGTCGCGTAGATATCACCTTTGACCGTACCATTAATCATCACTTCAGGTGCAGAAATATCACCAACGACCTCAGCGCCGTGAATGACCATGATCGATGCACGATCGTTATTTGCAGCTCGGAGGTTACCCTTAACCTTGCCTTCGACTTGGACTGAGCCAGCGAACTCGACATCGCCGCGGATCTCGGTGCCTTCGGCGATTAATGTAATGTGTGCAGCAGACTTTTGTTTCGATTTAAACATCGATTAATCCTCGTTTACTTCCGGCCATTCGAGCGTATAGGTTTTATCTTCTGCTCGGTCGACCGACAACGTGAGTACTATGTGTTTGGGAATAATATCATCAGCGACGTTGATATCTGTAACGAATCGCTGAAAGTATTTAAAACTGAGCGCTTGTTCACCTATTTCAATTCGTCTCGTCTCACCGGTGTCGGTTTCGCCGACGAGTTCGGCTGACAGTGTTCCGCGAATACGCTGATGATTCACAGCCACCTGATGCACCATTGCATTCAGTGACCAGCCACCCGCCAGATTCATGCTTAACTCGACATTACCAAAATTAACACCGGTGGTGCTTTGGGCATCCATTAGGCTGCGATAATACGTAACCAATTGACTGAGCTCTGCGTTTTCTTGTTGGAGACGGGTTATTTCTTGTCGCGACTGTTCGTTAGAACTCTCTGAAACATTACGAGCTAAACTCGACGACGCGGCCTGCTCAGACAACATACGAGTGCGAAGCGCAAGCTCGTCAAAACGCTCTTGAAGCGCAACTCTTTGTGACTCTGAGTGATCGAACAATTGACGGTTGTACTCATTGCCTAGCCAAAATGCCGCAACGATGCAGCCACATAGCAACACTAAGTAGCCAAAGAATCGTGCGAGCGTTTCGCCAGTAGAGCGCGCTTGTACTAGTGGTTTAAAAGCTTTCTTTTTAGATCTCATACGCACTCACGTTAAGGCATCAATGCGGGCAACTCAAGCCCTAACTGCTCACTTAAGCCAAGGCGAATATTCATGCACTGAACCGCTTGGCCGGCAGCGCCTTTGCATAAGTTATCAATTGCCGCAGTAACGACCACCACCTCAGGATTTGGCGTTAGACTAACGCCGATACGACATACGTTGGAGCCCTTCACACTCCGGGTTTCCGGCTGAACACCGCTCGGCAGAACGTCAACAAAGGCTTCATTGTGATAGCTCGATTCATAGATGGCTTGAAGATTTTGAGTTTGATCTTTCAACTTAACGTAGACTGTCGCCAAAATTCCGCGCGACATCGGGACAAGATGTGGAACGAAAGTCAGATCGACTGATTCGCCAGCAATATCGGCAAGCCCTTGCTTGATTTCTGGTAGATGACGGTGCCCACTGACGCCATAAGCTTTGAAGCTATCATTCACCTCGGTAAATAGCGTCGCCACACTGGCCGATCGCCCCGCTCCTGTGACACCCGACGCCGCGTTTGCGATAATTCCAGTGGTTTCAATCAGCTTGCGCTCGAGCAATGGCTTTAACGCCAATTGAATCGAGGTTGGATAGCAACCTGGGCAGGCAATAAGATTAGCCGACTTCAGACTCTCTCGATTAACCTCAGGCAAGCCATAGACCGCTTTTTTGATCAGGTTTGGAGCCCCGTGAGGTTGGTTGTACCAATGCTCCCAAACCTCTTGGTCGCGGATACGAAAATCTGCAGACAAATCGATCACAACGGTATCCCCTTGAGCAATTTCACTCATCATGGCTTGGGCAACACCGTGCGGCGTGGCAAAGAAAACGACGTCCAGCGCACGAAGGGCTTCGGCATCGGGCGCGACGAATTCTTGCTCGGCGATGTGTCGTAGAGACGGATAGAGCTCGCTGACCTTACGACCTGCTTCGGCTCGTGACGTAATCATTTCAACGCGAATCTCGGGGTGACGAGATAAAATCCGCAATAACTCAGCTCCGGTGTAACCAGTTGCGCCTACAATTCCTACTTTAACCACACAATCACCTAACTTATTTACTATTCGACTAAATCATCGGGCAACGTATACTAATAAGAAACCCGAATGAGCTGATCATAATAACGTGAGTCGCCAAAGAATCTCATCTTTTTTAACGAAACTAAGCACACGCCTGCGTGACAGCGACCGCTGGCCACAGCTTTTGCTGCTGGGTTTAATCGCGGGTGTCAGCTCTGCACTTATCATCATCGCCTTTCGTTCCTTAGTAGATTACTCACTTCTGATGACAAACAACGCGGACACTCATTTCGCTGAATACTCGAGAGAAGCTACCGCATTAATTCCGCTTGTGGGCGCAATCATCATTGGTATTGTGTTTCACTTTATCCCAAGAGATGCACAGCGTGTCAGTGTCGGTTACGTGCTCGATACTTTGGCGCACAAGGGGGCTGTGTTCCGATGGTCTAATACCTTCGTTCAACTCTTTGGGGGGGCAGCTGCCATTGCCACGGGACAATCGGTCGGACGAGAAGGTCCAGCCGTTCATCTAGGCGCGGCGACCAGTGCAGGTATCGGTCGCTGGCTAATGTTATCTTCTCCGCAGTTGCGACTACTGGCTGGTTGTGGTGTCGCGGCAGCCATCGGTGCGTCGTTTAATACACCGATTGCTGGCGTGATTTTCGCGATGGAAGTCATTCTGATGGAGTACACGGCCGCTGGTCTTTTGCCGATCATTGTCGCCGCTACCTCCGCTACCGCCATCTCACGATTTTTTTACGGCGACGACCCTGCCTTCTTAGTGCCCGCGCTTGATTCCATGTCACTCATGGATGCGCCGTGGTTATTACTGGGTGCAGTTCTCGCGGGGATTGTCTCCGCTGCCTTTATCAAAATTTACAAGGCAGCCGCTGCACAGCGCCATCGCCCCGTGATTCTCCGCTTCACCTTCATCGGGGTAGTAACGGCGATAGTCGTCTATTTTTATCCAAGCGTTACTGGGGTCGGTTACGACATTGTTCAACAGAACCTCGACGGCTTCCTTCCCATTGCCCTGCTTATTGCGCTGCTGTTCGGAAAACTATTATTAACCCCTATCGCAACCGGTCTAGGCATGCCAGGTGGCCTTATAGCAGCCACGTTATTTATCGGCGCGTGCTTAGGTGGAATCGTTGATGAAATCAGTTTACTCCACTCGGGAGAGGCAGCGACGACATCAAGCTATGTAATTATCTTCATGGGGACCGTGATGAGCGCGGTACTCAATGCACCCCTCTCGGCTCTCACAGCGGTACTTGAGCTCACCTACGCACCCGATGTTTTGATGCCCACCATGGGCGCGATCATTGTCGCCAATATTGTGTGTCGAGAAGTACTCAAGCAACCGGGCATCTTTGAGCGACCGGCCATTGAGCGAACGCCTTGGCGACAGTGGGCACAGGCGACTCCGTGTAGTCGGTTAATGACCAGGCGAGTCATCAGTGTTCGTCAAAAAAAGGCTCACCAAGAAATCCTGGACGTCAGCCAGCATCCTAAGTGGGTCGTTATTACCGTTTCTGGTGAGCCAATTCATGTGTTACCCACGGAGCAGTACATCGAGTTACAAGCGCGCTCCGATGCGTTTGAAGCATTTGAACAACTGCCATCGCAAAATATTGCTTCCGCAGTAATCACCGATTCTGCTTGGGGTATGTTAAAGCGAATGGAGTCACAGAATACAGAGATCGCCGTTATCCGTCGATTACACGGCAAACAACGTGGCGAAGTTCTCGGCGTGGTCACCAAACACGTTATTGAAGAAAGATTTAAGGATTCCCCATGACTTGGTATCTAAGTTTTAAGGCGCTGCACCTGATCTTTATGGTGTGCTGGTTCGCTGTTTTATTCTATCTGCCTCGATTGTTTGTTTACCACGCAGCAGCCGAAGACGAGATCGGCCGAGCGCGTTTTAAAATCATGGAGCGAAAGCTTTACTACGGCATCGGCATGCCGTCGTTCGTCGGTACAATCATTTTTGGTACCGCGATGCTCATCATGAATCCTGCCTGGCTCTCTGCCGGATGGATGCATGCAAAACTCACGCTCGTTGCATTGCTGGTCGTGTATCACTTCCTTTGTGGTGCTCATCTTAAGCGCTTTGCGAACGACGAAAACACCAAGTCTCATGTGTTTTTCAGGTTTTTCAACGAAGCGCCCGTATTGGCTTTACTGGCAATTGTCTTCCTCGCGGTATTAAAACCATTCTAGTCACTCAGTTGGGGTCGTCTAAATCGATGCCGAACAACGAATAAGAAGACTCGGGGGACGCAAGTTCATCGGATCTGTGTGGCTAGACTATGGTCAATTAAGTCTCCACAGGCGATAATAGGCGTTATCTAAAGTATTTTTTACATTAAGGCACACCATGTCACGTTCAGAAGAATTATTTAAGTCAGCCCAGCAACACATTCCAGGTGGCGTTAACTCACCCGTACGCGCGTTCAAAGCCGTCGGTGGTACGCCGGTATTCTTCGAGCGTGCTGAGGGCGCCTACACCTACGACGCGGACGGCAAGAAATACATCGACTACGTGCAGTCATGGGGACCAATGGTGTTAGGCCATGCCCATCCTGAAGTCATCGAGACTGTTATTGAGAAAGCCCGTAGCGGACTCAGCTTTGGAGCACCAACCGAAATCGAAACCACATTGGCCGATCGAGTCTGCGAAATTTTCCCGGGCATGGACATGATTCGCATGGTCAGTTCAGGCACCGAGGCCACTATGAGTGCGATTCGACTGGCGCGCGGATACACGGGTCGCGATAAGATCGTTAAGTTCGAAGGCTGCTACCACGGTCACTCAGATTCACTATTGGTTAAAGCGGGCTCTGGCGCGTTAACACTCGGCGTGCCAAATTCGCCGGGGGTTCCTGCCGACTTGGCAAAGCACACACTCACACTCGAATACAACAACATCGATGCCGTTAAAGCTCTATTTGCTGAGTGTGGCGACGAAATCGCAGCAATCATCGTCGAGCCCGTCGCGGGAAACATGAATTGCATACCGCCGATTCCTGGCTTCCTTGAGACACTGCGCGAAGTGTGCGACGAATCCGGGGCGGTCTTTATTATTGATGAGGTCATGACGGGCTTCCGCGTTTCATTAACAGGCGCACAAGGGTTCTATGGCGTTCAAGCCGACTTGACCTGTCTTGGTAAGGTCATCGGCGGCGGTATGCCAGTAGGTGCCTTTGGTGGTAAGCGAGAAATCATGGAGCACATCGCACCACTTGGTCCGGTGTATCAGGCAGGCACACTCTCGGGTAACCCGGTTGCAATGGCTGCTGGTCTTAAAACGCTCGAATTAATTTCACGCCCTGGGCTTTACGACGAACTCAACCGCAAGACAGCAAGACTTGTCGAAGGCATGCAACAAGCCGCAGATGAACTCGGTATCCCATTCACTACAAATTCCGCTGGATCCATGTTCGGCGTGTTTTTTAACGACGCAAAGAAAGTCACCAATTATCAGCAAGTCATGTCGGGGAACAACGAGCGATTTAATCAATTTTTCCATCTTATGCTGGAAGAAGGCGTATACCTCGCTCCAGCGTGTTTTGAAGCAGGCTTTATGTCTGCCGCTCATACCGATCAAGACATTGAAGATACTATCGCCGCCGCCAAGCGTGCGATGGCTAAACTGTAACGGAGCCTGTCATGACGTCACTTTCTCGCGGTGCTTTCCCACTCACACGTATGCGCCGACTTCGTGCCAACGAATTCAGTCGCCGTCTGGTTCAACAGAACATCATTACGCCAGCGGATTTGATCGAGCCGCTCTTTGTGCTTGAAGGTAAAGGACAAAAAGAAGCGGTACCGAGTATGCCGGGTGTGCATCGCCTCAGTATCGACTTACTGGTTGAACATGCAAAGCAACTGTACAACTTAGGCGTACCCGCCATTGCATTATTCCCCGTCACACCAAGTCATGTCAAAAGCCTTGATGGTCGCGAAGCATTTAATCCCGATGGTTTAGCTCAGCGCGCCGTCAAAGCGGTAAAAGATGCACTACCCGATCTGGGTGTGATCACCGACGTTGCGCTCGACCCATTTACGACGCATGGTCAAGACGGCATTATCGACGAGTGCGGATACGTGTTAAACGATGTCACAACCGAAGTGCTGGTTAAACAAGCCATCTCTCACGCCGATGCAGGTGCCGATATTGTCGCGCCGTCAGATATGATGGATGGCCGCGT
>JABXIR010000219.1 GCA_013372965.1 Gammaproteobacteria bacterium | reverse complement strand
TCACGGGGCGTCGACACCAACTCAGACGACACATGAAGCATGTTAGCCACCCTATTATCGGCGACGCGAAGTACGGCAAGGGCCCATTGAATCGATTATTGTCGGAACGTTGCGGTCTCTCACGATTGATGCTTCACTGCGAATCGCTAACCTTCACTCATCCCGAAACAAAGGAAGTGATCGAGCTCAACGCAGCATTCGATCAAATCTGGACAGACGCCCTCAACCGCCTCGACTGGCATGATGCGTTGTAACCAACGAGTACCTTTATGAAGCACAATGTCATCCCGATTGTTTTCGTCAGCCTCGTAATGGCCAGTGTGCTCGCGGTCTTTGACCCTGGTTTAAACGAACGTCCGCTGCACGAACAAGTTCAGTGCCACTTTAACGTCAACCCGACACCCATTCGTTTTCCACTGAATGTACTGGTATGGAACGTTGCCAAAAGTAACGCGGTCGATGTCGATGGTATCGAGTTCACCCCCAACTCCATGGAAATACTGCAAGAATCCTACGCCGACGAGCACGTTGCTTTCGCTGCGGGCTATACGCTCAATGAAGCAACGGGCACTCTGATCCGCACCAATGCGACGCCCGTTCACCAATGCTCCTGGAAGAGCTACGAGCCGATTCTTCGCACCCCAAAAACCTCACTGGTGGCGATCTATCCGATCGAAGATCGCAACGACTCGCTGATGGTCATCAATTTGCATGGGGTAAATTTCAGTTGGTTGTTAGGCACCTGGAAAGCGCAAATGAACCGCGTGTTCGAATTTGCTCGAAGTCACCATGGTCCTATTGTTGTGGCAGGAGATTTTAATACTTGGCGCCCCGCACGGGTAAAACACATTCATGCACTTGCTGCCGCTCAGGGTTTAACTCAAGCACAGTATTCGGAAGACCACCGATCACGACCGACCGGTTTGCCACTCGATTGGGTTTTCACCCGTGGAATACGGGTAAGAGAATTGCGTTCTGAGTTCTCACCGCTGAGCGATCACAACCCGATCACTTTTGAGGCCAGTCTCGACTAGCCCAAGATACTGATCAGAACTTCTTTGAAGATAAAGCCGGCAACGCCGAAACCGAGCACTAGAAAGATAATAAAACCGCCAAATTTGCCCGCCTTTGACTCTTTGGTCAGTCGGTACATGATGTACCCCATGTATAAGATCAACCCACCAACAAACAATTTGGTCGTTATTTCAGCAAATTCAGCTTCTGTCATAGTTACCTCGATCAAGTCCAGCGAATTATAAGAGTAGGCGCGCACAATGCCAATCAGAAGTCGAGAACCAATAGGAAAAAGTTACATTATCTGATCGGATATTTTTTCACTGGTAGACTAAACTCGTTGTAATCTATGAATCTCGGAGTCATCATGCTCGACAAACTATTTAAACTCACCGACCACAAAACCACGGTAAAAACCGAGGTTATTGCCGGTCTCACCACATTCCTCACCATGGCCTATGTGCTGTTCGCAACCCCCAGCATGATGGAAGCCGCGGGCATGCCACCTAATGGTGTATTCATCGCAACCGCGCTCGCCGCGGCACTCGGCTGTTTCATTATGGGCTTTTGGGCAAACTTTCCTGGCGCACTAGCTCCGGGGATGGGCCTCAACGCATTCTTCGCGTTCGCTGTAGTTGGTGGTATGGGATACTCGTGGCAGGAAGCACTCGGCGCTGTCTTTATATCGGGTGTCATTTTCTTCTTGTTGTCGGCATTCAAGATCCGTGAATGGATTATCACCTCGATTCCTAACAACCTCCGTCACGGAATCACGGTTGGTATTGGTTTGTTCCTGACTATTATCGCGTTCAAGCAAGCGGGTGTGATCGTTAGTAGCCCCGCGACGATTGTCGCACTGGGTGATTTTACCACCCCAGGGCCAATCCTCGCGTCGCTTGGCTTTCTAGCCATTATCGCGATGACTTCACGCAAAATCACGGGTAGCGTTCTTTGGGGAATCTTAGGTATCTCTATTATCGCTTACGTGTTCGGGCTCACTGGCAGCGCTCCAGCGTCCAGCGGTCCTGAAGTCTCTGCGACTGAGGCGCTTGCGAGCATCTTCGGCGCAATGTCCTTCGATACCGTTCTGACGTCGGGCATGCTCGCCGTTATCTTTGCGTTCGTATTCGTTGACCTGTTTGACACATCCGGCACCCTGATGGCAACCGCGTCACAGGCGGGTTTAGCGGATAAAAACGGTCAGTTTCCAGCCATGGGTAAAGCCATGATGGCCGACTCTACTGCAACGACGGCTGGTGCCATTATTGGCGTGCCTTCAGTTACCACCTATGTCGAATCTGCCAGCGGCATCGCTGCAGGTGGTCGTACAGGCCTGACCGCGGTAATCGTCGGTTTACTCTTCCTCGCGGCGATGCCGTTGGTAGGGTTAATTGATCTGATCCCGGCTTATGCGACGGCTCCTGCGCTCTTGTTTGTGGGTGTACTAATGACTTCCGACATGAAGAACATCGATTGGGATGACCTCACGGAAGCCACACCAGCGTGGATCGCCGCCATTGGCATGCCATTGTTCTTCTCGATCTCACACGGCATCGGCATGGGATTCCTTGCCTACACTGTCGTTAAGCTCATGAGTGGACGCTACAAGGAACTAAACCCTGCGTTGGTCATTGTCTCACTCATCTACATATACGTGCTCGCAACCGCCGCATTCTAAGCAGCGAACACTACACGAAAAAAAAAGCCACGCTCAACCGCGTGGCTTTTTAAGTTTTAAAAGCCGCTAGATGACACTCTTAGCTTTAAAACGCTGAATCTCCTCAGCCGAGAAACCAAGCTCACTCAGCACCCCATTGGTGCTCGAGCCCGTCACAGGCGGTGCCATTTGATACTCTAATTTCGACCGCGAAAACTTCACGGGATTCGCCACCGTGCGAATGGTTTCACCATCATCACGGAGTTGTTCAATGACCATCTCTCGATGCTTTAACTGCTCATCATCGAACACTTGATCAATGGTATTGATCGGTCCAACCGGCACACCCACTGCTGATAACTGTGTGAGCCATTCATCCCGAGTTTTTTGCTTCGTCAGTGATTCAATCAAAGGAATCAATTCATGACGATGCGCCACACGATCGGCATTGGTTGTATAGCTTGAATGATGGGCTAAATCTGCGCGCCCCAACACCTGACACAACGATGCAAACTGACCGTCGTTACCGACCGCGAGCATAAAGTACCCATCGGCACATGCGATCGCTTGGTAAGGACAGATATTAGGGTGTGCCGTACCTTCGCGCTTTGGTACAACACCTCCAACTAGATAGTTGGCCGATTGATTGGCGAGCCAGGATACCTGAGTATCGAGTAGCGCGAGATCGATGTATTGACCTTCACCGCTGTTCACTCGCTCGATGAGCGCCGCTTGAATTGCTGCAACCGCGTACATTCCAGTCATTAAATCAGCGACCGCCACGCCCACTTTTTGAGGCCCAGCATCACTCTCATCATCACTGGGGCCTGTGATACTCATTAGGCCACCAGACGCCTGAATCATGGCATCGTAGCCAGCTTGTTTTGCCTTGGGACCCGTCTGCCCAAAACCGGTCACAGAACAGTAGACGAGCTTTGGGTTGATCGTCTTCAAGGATTCGTAATCGAGACCGTACTTTGCTAAGCCGCCCACTTTATAGTTTTCAATAAGAACGTCGGATCTCGAAGCCAATCGCTTAATAATGGCCTGCCCCTCCTCGGTACGAAAATCCACCGTGATGGAGCGTTTACCTCGGTTGGCGCAGGTAAAATAGGCGGCGTCGCCACCGTCACTGACCCACGGTGGTCCCCAGCGACGGGTATCATCACCTGCTCTGCTTTCGACCTTGATCACGTCAGCACCAAAATCGGCAAAAACCTGACCAGCCCACGGGCCGGCTAGGATGCGACTCATATCAAGCACTCGAATGCCTTGTAGCGGTCCACTCATTGTTTTATTGCCTCGCTAAAACGTTACATAATTGTTCTGATGCATGAAGTGTACCCCTTGCTATTTAAAGATTCATTAATTGCATCGCTATGGTTACACTTAACGTAATTCATACGGAGAATAAACACATGGCCAAAGGGCGTGACGCGCATCAAGCGCGAGTCAACGAATTAAATTTATTTGGCAAGGATCTCGCTCGACGCTCCGGTCGAAAGTGCGAGCTGTGCGAATCTCAAGGTGTCGCCTTAAAAATTTTTGAAGTACCGCCCGTACCGAAGTCTCCCGACTTCGATCACTGTATATTCATCTGTGACGTCTGCCATGAGCAAATCCAGTCGCCAAAACAGCGTGATTCTGACCATTGGCGTTGTCTTGCACAGACGGTATGGAGCGACATCGACGCCGTTAAGGCGCTCTCCATTGCACTACTGAATACTTTCACTACCGACTGGGCTCAAGATACTCGCGAAATCCTCTTTGCCGAACCCAACATCAGCGAATGGGCGGACACAATGCAAGAGGAGCTTCGCTAATGCTCGACCTGACGACGCCGGCGCTGTTGTTTCCCGCGATTAGCCTTTTATTACTCGCCTATACCAATCGATTCTTAACCCTGGCTGGACTGCTGCGACAACTGGGCACACAAAAGATCAAACTCAGTCCACACAATGCCAAGGCACAAATTTCGAACTTGCGGTTCCGGGTACTACTCATCCGCTGGATGCAGACTTTGGGCGTTCTATCTTTCTTACTGTGCACCGCTTCGATGATCTCGATTTACATTGAGTGGCACAGTTTTGCACACGGCGTATTCTTGGGATCCTTGGTGTCTTTATGCGGCTCGCTCGTATTCTCGCTATGGGAGATTCACATCTCGATGGTGGCCATCAATCTAGAACTGGCCAGTATTGAAGAGAACCAGTGAAAATACCAATGGAACCCAAACCGCTGTAATTAAGGCGTTTAACGCCATCGCCAAGGCCGAATAACTTGCCTGCTCTGTGTCGCTTTCGAGTAACTTAGCAGTAGCAAATGCATGCGATGTTAAACCTAAACTAAACCCTCTTACGAATCGGTCTTTTATCGCCATTCGATCGAGCATATAGGGGCCAATAAACGCACCAAATGCACCCGTAATCGCGACCGAAATAACCGATAGCGAAGGCAAGCCATGTATCACCTCTGATACTGCATACGCAACGGGAGTCGTCGTAGATTTCGGTACAAAGCTTAGCCAAATCTCATCATCTACAAGCCAAACAAGGGGCCCAACGGCCAGCACGACGAGCACTAATGAACACACAGGAAGCATCCAACTAATCTGTCTCGCCCGTTGTTTAACGACATCAATCGTTCGATAGATGGGAATCGCGAGCGCGACGATCGCTACATCAAGCGCCCAAGAGAACGGCGCCATCTCAATTAAAAATTGATCAATCGGGAAGCTCAACAGCAAAAGTGCCACCCCAACCAGCACTGGAGAGGTAAAGACGGGATGAAGTAAAGCGAATCCTCGCGATTTACGATAGAGATACAGGCAAACGACGTAGGCACCGCTCATCAACACTACTAATGCAACAAAACGGATCGTCATGGTTTCCCCCGATTCAGCAGTTTCGCCACGACGAATAGGCTAACCAACCACGACATCAACAACCAGAGAACAACCCATACCCAATGACTCATCGTCAACGCATTGACTTGAGAAATGGCTAACACCGGCGGAATGAACAGTAGCGCTAAGTGCGGTAACGCCTTATCGGCCACCAGCGCCAAGCCTTTGGGGACGTGACCCAGCACCACCAGTGACGCCACCAGCAACAACATCCCGACGACCGCCCCTGGAACCGCCCAACCAATCGCCGCAGATATTTGTCGACCTAAAAGCAAAAAGGCCACTAACGTGGCCAAAGCGATTAAAATCGAAAAAAATTGCTTCATTAAGCCGCCTTCATTGCTTTCACTTTCCGGCGGTACGCGTGAAGTAGAGGCTCGGTATAGCCACTCGGTTGCGTCTCACCTTGCAAGATTAGATCGCGCGCAGCGTT
>JABXIR010000047.1 GCA_013372965.1 Gammaproteobacteria bacterium | reverse complement strand
TGGAAAGGCATTAACGAATCGGACATGATCCTTATGCCTGACGACGAAGCGTCTGTTATGGACCCATTCACCGATGAGCCAACTCTAATCGTTCGTTGTGACATTGTTGAGCCAAGCACTGGCCAAGGCTACGAGCGTGACCCACGTTCTGTTGCTAAGCGCGCAGAAGCTTACCTTGCTTCAACAGGTCTAGGTGACACCGCATACTTCGGTCCAGAGCCAGAGTTTTTTGTATTCGACTCAGTCCGTTGGGATGACTCAATGGCAGGTTGTTTCTATCAGATCGACTCTGAAGAAGCCGGCTGGAACTCAGGCCGTAACTACGAAGGCGGTAACATGGGTCACCGTCCAGGCGTTAAAGGCGGTTACTTCCCAGTTGCTCCAGTTGATTCACTTCACGAAGTTCGCGCAGCAATGTGTAACGCACTCACTGCAATGGGCCAAGAAGTTGAAGTACACCACCACGAAGTCGCCACTGCTGGTCAGTGTGAAATCGGTGTGAAGTTCAACACGCTCGTTAAGAAAGCGGATGAAGTTCAAAACCTTAAGTACTGTGTACACAACGTTGCACACGCTTACGGCAAGACGGCTACCTTCATGCCGAAGCCACTTGTAGGTGACAACGGTTCTGGTATGCACCTTCACCAGTCATTCTCAAAAGACGGCGTTAACCAGTTCGCAGGTGACGAGTACGCAGGTCTTTCAGAAACTGCGCTTTACTACATCGGCGGCATCATCAAGCACGCTAAAGCGATCAACGCGTTTGCAAACGCATCAACCAACTCTTACAAGCGTTTGGTCCCTGGTTTTGAAGCACCTGTGATGCTTGCATACTCTGCGCGTAACCGCTCTGCGTCGATCCGTATCCCTTACGTTTCTAGCCCTAAGGGCAAGCGCGTTGAAGCTCGCTTCGGTGACCCAACTGCAAACCCATACTTGATGTTCTCTGCCATGTTGATGGCTGGCCTTGACGGTATCAAAAACAAGATCCACCCTGGCGATGCTGCAGACAAAGACCTTTACGATCTTCCACCAGAAGAAGCAGCAGCTTACCCAACCGTAGCAGCTAGCTTGGAAGAAGCATTGAACGCACTTAACGAAGACCGTGCTTTCTTGACTGCGGGCGGTGTATTTAGTGACGACATGATCGATGCATACATCGAACTTAAGATGGAAGAAGTCACTCGTCTTAACATGACAACTCACCCAGTTGAGTTCGACATGTACTACTCTTGCTAATCACTCGCAAAGTATGAAAAACGGGGCATTTGCCCCGTTTTTTTTTGGCTTACAGACAGCGAAGATTAAGTGGTCTTGGTGAGAACTGTTAGCTAACTCATTGACGCAATATCAAGTTATACTCAGAATACGTAAAGCCGTACTTCTCGACTATAGGAAACAAGAGCCATGACTCGCTTGATCGTTGCCCTACTATTTATCGCTTCAACGTCAGCCGCTGCCGATATCTATCGACATAAAGACAGTAATGGCAACTGGGTGTATTCAGACACACCAAGCCCAGGCGCCGAGCGAGTCGATGTTGTCGTATACAACGACGTAGGCGCCCCGGTATCAACTGACAACACGCAGCCACAAGAAAATGATTCAACAACGACTGATGAAGCGATCACCTATTCTCTCAGCATAAACACGCCTGCCCATGACTCAACTGTCACGCCTGGCGAAGAGAGCCTGATGATTAGCGCGACGCTTTCGCCTGAGACTCCGCCTGGAACCACCTTTAGATTATACGCAAACGGTACCCCTCAACTCGAAGGTAACCGCCCAACATTTGAATTAACCGGCCTGATACGAGGTGAGTTAGTGCTTTACGTTGAAGCTTTCGATCAAGACGGTGAATCGATCGCTGAATCTGCTCCGGTGACGGTTCACGTTCATCGAGCGAGTGCTCGCACGCGCGCTACACCAGCCGGCGGAGGTATGGGAGCGGGCAGCATCGGCAACAATATCCGACCACGACAACAACAATAATTTGCACCATTTTGGTGCGAAGCTTATAGTGACAGACGTAAACTCCCAGTAAAGTCGGGGGGTTAATAAAACTAGCACGGTTTTTGCAGTATTAACTGTGCTAATTTATAGAGGCGTCTGGCGTGATTTCCCAAGCAAGTAACTTTCATAAACAACTACTCGATCACCTAAATGTGGCCGTTATCCTTGTCAACAGCCAGTGTTATGTCGAGTATCTCAATCCTGCCGCAGAGATGTTGCTTGGTTTAGCCATGTCAAAAGCCAAGGGGCACGACGTTCGCACCCTAGTGAGTACCCACGACTCATTCTCTGAGCATGTTGAAGACAGCCGAAGATCGCTTCGTGTCATATCGCAGCGCGCAGCTGAGTGGAGCATCTTAAGCTCATCTGAAAATCTCGTGGTCGATTATTCGATTACACCCATCTCGGGCGGGCAATCTACGGAACTCCTCATCGAAGTCGAACGTGTTGATCGCTGGTTAAAAATCACCAAAGAAGAGGCTATGCAAGCGGCCCATTCAACGAGTCGTTCGATTACTCGAGGCATCGCCCACGAAATCAAAAACCCACTGGGTGGCATCATTGGAGCAGCGCAATTACTAGAACGCGAAAGTGGTGCGGAATCACTGCGTGAGTTCACCGAGATCATTATTAGCGAAGCTCATCGGTTACGTCGCTTAGTTGACCGTATGCTAGGACCACGCAAGCCGCCGACACTCCGTCGGTGCAACATCCACGAAGTGTTAGAGCATGTGAAGGCGCTCATCAATACGCAATATGATCAAACGCTTGAGGTTCGACGCGATTACGATCCAAGTATTCCCGAAGTCAACATCGATCGGGAGCAGATTATTCAAGCGGTATTGAACCTGTGCGCTAACGCTGCAGAGGCCATTAGTGAAAACCGGATTGAAAACGGTGTGATCACGCTTCGCACTCGAGTGGTCAAGCGACATCGTATCGAACAGCAAAACGCCCAACAGATGATTTCGATCGAAGTGATCGACAATGGACCGGGCGTACCTAAAAAACTCGCAGAGACCTTGTTTTACCCGATGGTGTCAGGATCCGCCTCTGGCTCTGGGCTCGGTCTTTCAATTACACAATCCATAGTTCACCAACACTTGGGAACACTTGAGTATCGAAGCGTCGAGGGCAACACGACCTTTGCGATCTACTTGCCGCTAGAGGACAACCATGACAACACATAACGTTTGGGTCGTCGACGACGACAGCTCGATCCGTTGGGTCTTAGAAAGAACGCTTAAAGCCGCCGATATCAGCGTTCAGGTATTTGAGTCGGCAGAGTCGTTACTAGAACAACTCGAGCACGACAAACCTTCCGTAATTGTCAGCGATATCCGTATGCCAGGCATGGACGGACTTGAGCTGCTTGAGCAAATCGCGAGCATCGATCCGGAACTACCCGTCATCATCATGACTGCCCACTCTGACCTAGATTCAGCAGTCTCTTCTTACGAACTGGGCGCCTTCGATTATCTGCCGAAACCCTTCGACGTTGACGAGGCACTCGCCATGATTCAACGCGCGATCAATATCGTAAAGGAGAAAGCAGAGAAGCTCGCGGTTAGTATCCCCAGTAACGATAGTGAGATCATTGGTGAGGCCCCTGCAATGCAGGAAGTATTTCGCGCCATTGGTCGCCTCTCACGCTCAAATATCACCGTGCTTATTAATGGTGAATCCGGCACGGGTAAAGAACTCGTCGCAAAGGCACTGCATCGTCACTCACCACGTCGTGACGCACCATTTATTGCTCTGAACATGGCGGCGATACCCCATGACTTGATTGAGTCAGAGCTCTTTGGCCATGAGAAAGGCGCCTTCACAGGTGCCCAGTCGTTGCGCAAAGGTCGATTCGAACAAGCCGATGGCGGCACGCTCTTTTTAGATGAGATTGGAGATATGCCATCCGAAGCTCAGACACGCTTGCTTAGAGTACTGGCCGATGGTGAGTTCTACCGCGTTGGTGGGGTGAATCCAATCAAAGTTGACGTTCGAATCATCGCTGCGACCCATCAAGATCTTGAACTGCTGGTGAAAGAAAATCGCTTCCGCGAAGATTTATTCCACCGTTTGAACGTCATCCGTGTTCACATTCCCCGACTCGCTGATCGAGCGAGTGATATCCCCGCGCTGGCGAATTACTTTCTTGCGCGTGCCGCGAAGGAACTCGATACGGAAGTCAAAGTGCTTAACAACGCCGCAGAAGCCCAACTTCAATCATTTGAGTGGAACGGCAACGTTCGTCAATTAGAGAATACCTGTCGTTGGCTTACCGTTATGGCTCCTGGACGAGAGATTCAACCATCTGACCTACCGCCGGAGCTACAGGAGCCCGCCGAAGGATCTCAAAAGACCATTGTCCAACCGTCGTCAGGCGGTGTCGATTTGGTTTGGGATCAGCAACTGGCGTCCGCCATCCAAGACGCAATAGCGGCCGGCGAAACCAACTTAGTGGAGCGCTTCCAGTCCACTTTCGAACGAACTTTGCTCGACCAAGCACTCGACGCAACTGGAGGGAAAAAGGCTCAGGCGGCCGAGTTAATTGGCTGGGGACGCAATACGCTCACGCGAAAGCTTGCTGAGCTTAAATGAGCTCTTCTTCAGAAACTAAAAAGCCGCGTAAATACGCGGCTTTTTTATATTCGAACAGCGTTTTACTGAGCTGGAGATTCAGCAGCTTGTTCTTGAGCGCGCTGCGACATCGCCTGCTGGAATAGACCGTCAAAATTAATCGGTGGAAGCTGTACCGGTGGGAATGAACCGCGCACTGCCATGCTATCGATTGCTTCACGAGCGTAAGGAAACAGGATACTTGGGCAAAGAGCACCAAGGGTGTAACCGAGCTGCGCTGGCTCAAGGCCATCGATGAAGAAGATACCCGCTTGCTTAACTTCGATGATGAATACGGTTTGCTCATCGATTTCGGCAGTGATGGTTAACATCAACGTGACTTCGTGATTCTTTTCATCAAGCTTTTTGCTAGACGTGTTGATGTCTTGCTTAATTGCTGGCTGCCACTGCTTCTTAAATCCTTCGACACCAAGCGGTGCTTCAAAAGAAATGTCTTTTACGTAGATGCGTTGCATTACGAACTGCTGATCACCTGCTGCTGCCGCAGCTTCTTGTTGTCCACCTAAAACGTCGTTGTCTGACATGGTACTACCTATTTATATGTTATTGCCCAATGAGGGTTACTTGGGCGTCTTTATGTAATTTATGAGATGGGCGGATATCGCCCTCACTACCTAATGCTCGAATATATACCGTAGTTAGTAATTACTATCAAGAACGAACCGACTAACGCGTAAAATTCGACGCTCAATTACTGATATGGGGTGCTACTTATTAAATTCAACCCTTAACGAGCGGTAAATTCGAATTTTTCCATTCTTCAATACCACCGCCTAAGCGATAAACTTCGATACCCGCCTTTTTAAGCTTCGATCCAATGCTTCCGGTGTGCTGGCCAATCTTATCAACCAAAACAATCGGAGCGTCACCGCTAATTTCAGCCATACGACGGTCAACTTGAGAGAATGGAATATTGAGTGAATCAACAATACAGCCGGCCTTGAAATCTTTTGCGTCACGTAAATCGACCACCTTCGCGCCTTTTGTGTTAACCAATGCCACAAGCTGAGCCGTTGTTACCATTGTGCCACCGCGAACTCGCTCGTTCATAAAAAACGCGTAAATTAGTACTGCAAGTAAGGCAAACAGCATCCACTGCTCACTGGCAAAGATAAAAAAGTCCATGACGAATTCCTACAACTTAAAGGGACACAGCACATTACGTAACTGCGCGCTAATTATTTGGCTCGAAAGTATACAATGAGCCAGCGGTCTGACAAAATGAAAACACTAAAAATAAACCCTAGACCAGCGCTTTTCACTCATGAATCATCTTCGATTGTTCGTTATTAGCCTATTGTTCTTTCAATCGTCTGCACTTTTCGCCGACGACGAACAAAACCGTCTAGCAGAAGTCAATGAAACGATTGCCGAGCTGCAGGAATCCATGCAGGCTCAGCGCGGTGAAATCGCCGAGCTCGAAACGGAGCTCGCCAGCAACGAAAAGTTAATAAGCGATAACGCGCGAGCCCTCGCCAATGCCGAAGCAGAACTGACGAACAAACAACGCCAACTCGCAGAAGTACAAGATCAGGTGGCTCTAGCAACCCAAAACAAAGAGCGATCAGAAATCGAGTTCGGCAGAATCCTTTTACAAATTTGGCAACAGCGCGAGAGTAATGGTTTATCCGTTTTATTGTCTGGCGATGCGAACGAACAGCAACGACTGACTTACTACTATCAGGTCATGTCTGAATCTCAAAGAGAGGCACTCGATTCATTTCGTGCCGAAGTTGAAGCGCTGTCACTGCTTGAAGCAGAGCAAACGCTCGCGGTAGAGCGCGTCGAACAACAACGACAAGTCACTCGTCAGCAGCTATTTCGATTACGCCAGTCGCAACGTGACCGTGAGACAACGTTGGTGTCGCTTCGCGAAACCGTGGCGACGTCTGGCTCGCAGATTGAACAGTTGCAACAAGAGCGCGCACAACTCGAGCGTATTATCGAGGAGTTATCACGTGCCATTGCATCATTAAGCGCACCAAATCGTGTCGAATTCAGCAGCCTCAAAGGCAAATTGCCATCACCGAGCAACGGACGATTGATTAGCCGTTTCGGCGATACGCGTAATGGCCATATTAAATGGCGAGGTCATCGTTATTCAGCTCAAACCGGTGAACCCGTTCAGTCGGTCGCCTATGGTCGAGTGGTCTATGCAAATTGGCTAAGCGGTCAAGGTCTTCTAATCGCCATCGATCATGGCGATAACTACCTGACGCTTTACGCGAACAATCAAAGTCTTCTTAAATCCGTTGGTGAGTGGGTCGAGCCTGGCGAGGTTATCGCCACGGTCGGCAATAGCGGCGGTCTCGATGACTCAGCCCTATATTTCGAAATAAGACATAACGGACAACCCCTCAATCCTAGAGAGTGGATCGATTAGTATGAAACGACTTTTAACAACCGCATTTCTCAGCACACTCTGTTCGTTGAGCTACGGCCAGCAACCAGCGGACGATCAGCAGAACACCACGAATGGGCTAACCGAAGTCCAGCTCGACAGCAGCCAGATGGCCATTCAATCACTACGCGAATTCGCCCACGTTTACGAGCAGATTCGTTTAAATTACGTCACCCCGCTCGACGATGAAACCATGCTTGAGAACGCGGTTAGGGGCCTACTGAACAACCTAGACCCGCACTCTGCATACCTCGAACTCGATGCGTATAACGACCTGCAAGATAGCTCGACAGGGGGTTATGGAGGTATTGGCGTCGAGGTTCTAGACGATGGTTCAGCGATCCGAGTCATTACGGCGATTGACGGAACGCCCGCAGCAAAGGTGGGCATTCAAGCGAACGACTTAATTGTGCAACTCAATGGCGAACCGGTTCAAGCCATCGGTGTCGACGAAGCGATTGATGCCCTTCGTGGAGAACCTAATTCGACACTACAGCTCGGTATCATCCGCGGCGGCGACGAAGGGTTAATCGAAGTTGACGTCACGCGCGAGATCATCAATATTCCTAGCGTGCGATCTGAGGTACTCACAGACGACATCGGCTATATCCGCCTCTCACAATTCCAGTTGGACTCGGGCCGCGAAGTACAGACCGCCCTTCAGACGCTATTAGCTCAGGGTATAAAGGGGTTGATCATCGACATCCGCAATAATCCAGGTGGAGTCATCGACGCGGCTCGCGACATTGCTGATCTATTCCTGCCTCCAAGCTTAATCGTATCAACACGCGGGCAAAGTGATCGGATGTCCAATGAACTCAGAGGCACGACCGAAGACCAAAGCAATCAAATTCCTTTGGTCGTGCTCATCAATGAGGGGTCGGCTTCTGCGTCAGAGATTCTTGCAGGTGCCTTAAAGGATCACAACCGAGCGGTGCTCGTTGGAACTCGCAGCTTTGGCAAAGGTTCCGTACAGAGCGTCGTCCCGATCTCTGAGACAGCCGCAATCAAGCTCACCACAGGGTTATTCTTCACTCCAAATGGAACATCGATCCAAGCGCGCGGCATTGTGCCCGATGTACTGATCGAGCGAGCTCGCATCGCCGAAATGCAACCTCGAAATCTTTGGGTGTCGGAAGCCGATTTAAGTGGCCACCTGCTAAATGCCGAAGGATTAGACGATATCAACACACAGATACGAACCAACGATGCGAAGCTCGACGAAGCCGCCGAACTGTTCCAATCAGACAACCAGCTGTCGGTCGCCTTGTCGGTCATCAAGGGCATGTCGCTTAGCCAACGATGACCGAAGCTGACGAATGAAGGGCTTAACGGATCGTTAAGTCCTCCCGCTTACACAGCGTATTTAATACGGTGTTTACGCGGTCATCCTCTACATCCACCGTAATCGCCTCTAAGCCTTGATCTAAGGCAGTGCTTACCGTCTCGTTGTCAGTGTAAGCTTTCTGAACCCCAATAAACAAACCTTCCCAGGTAGAAAAGCCGACCGTAAGTAAAGCGACAACGACAACGAACTCGATCCCCAATAACTGCCAGAGATGCTCTGGAAGCGTCAGCGAAATGATCAGAGCGAGCGCCGTTCCGATCGCGAAACCAACCAAAGCACAGCGAAACCACGTACTGGTCAACCACTCTTGGGGATTTACGGAGGCGGCCGCCCGATTGCGGAACAGTTTAATTCTCGACTGATGAATACCGAGCGATCGAAGTTGAGCAGACGCCCAAAGAATGGTTTCATCGTTAGGGGATACAAAATTGAGATGCTTCATAACAGTGCCCTCCACAGCCTTTAAAGGATGGTAGACAGGCAACGTTTTTACCATGTGGAAAGCAACCTGAACAAAATTGAACCTATCGGAAAAAAGCAGCGTAAATAACTCTGTGCGCTACAATCTTACCTCAATGCCAGCGTTCGCCATGGCTTGCTTCGCCTCAGCAATCGTAAACTCTCCAAAATGAAAAATACTTGCCGCGAGAACGGCGTCCGCCCCGCCTTTTTGAACCCCATCGACTAAATGTTGGAGATTACCCACTCCGCCGGATGCGATTGTCGGCACGGATACCAGTTCGTTAATTTTCGTCATGAGTTCAAGATCGAAGCCATTCTTTGTGCCATCGCGATCCATACTCGTGACCAGCAATTCACCCGCTCCGCGCGCGGTCATTTCAACCGACCATTTGAGTGCATCGATTCCGGTAGCTTTGCGACCACCGTGGGTGAATATCTCCCAGCGAGCTGGCTCATTTGCTCCAGAAACACGCTTCGCGTCGATGGCGACGACGATGCATTGGTTACCGAATTTCGCTGCCGCATCACTGACCAAGTCGGGGTTGGTGATTGCCGCTGAATTAATACTCACCTTATCTGCACCCGAGTGCAGTAGGGCGCGCACGTCATCAACAGAGCGCACTCCGCCACCCACCGTTAGCGGAATAAACACTTCACTCGCGATTGCTTCCACGGTTTTGTAGGTCGTATCGCGGCCCTCATGAGTCGCGGTGATGTCTAAAAAAGTGATCTCATCGGCACCGGCTTCGTTGTAGCGGCGTGCGATCTCCAGTGGACACCCCGCATCTCTAATATCAACAAAGTTAACTCCTTTGACGACTCGACCATTTTCAACATCGAGACACGGTATTAGGCGCTTCGCTAGGCTCATGAGCGAGCAACTCGATCGCAAAGGGCTTGCGCCTCAGCGAGGCTAAGCTTGCCCTCGTATATAGCGCGACCGGTAATCGCACCAATGATGCCAGGATGCTGCTCGGCTAAAATCGCTTCAATATCGGATAACTGACTTACGCCGCCTGACGCAATCACGGGAATACCAATATTTGCCATCTCGACGGTTTGTGCGAGGTTAACGCCCTGCATCATGCCATCTCTTGCAATATCGGTGTACACGATCGAACTCACCCCGTCGTCACGAAATCGCTTGGCTAACTCGGTGGCTTTTACTTCGCTCGTAGCGGCCCAACCCTCGGTCGCCACGAAACCGTCGCGTGCATCCAGCCCGACAATAATATGACCTTCGAACTCTTTACACGCCTCAGCGACGATCTCGGGGGTCTTGACCGCTTGAGTTCCTAGAATCACATAATTGACGCCCGCGTGAAGATAACGCTCTATGGTTGCCAAGTCGCGAACCCCTCCACCCACTTGCAGAGGTAGATCTGGATATGCTTTGGCGATGGCTTCGATAGCGCCATGATTCACGGGTTCACCTGCAAATGCTCCGTTTAGGTCGACAAGGTGGAGACGCTTACAGCCATCATTAACCCAGCGAGACGCCGTCTCGACCGGTGAGTCTGAAAACACCGTTGAATCTTCCATGCGCCCTTGCAACAGTCGCACACACGCACCATCTTTTAAATCAATTGCTGGGATAACTAACATTGACCATTCCAATCTACAAAATTCTTTATTAACTGAAGCCCGTCGTTGCCGCTTTTTTCTGGGTGGAACTGGCAAGCAACAAGATTCTCGACCGCCACCAGGGCATCAAACTCAATACCGTAGTGACCTTTACCGAACACCGAGTCGCGATCTAGTGCGTTCACGTAGTAGCTGTGTACAAAGTAGAAGCGAGCATCCGGGCGAATGTTATGCCAAATAGGGTGTTCGACCTGAGTTACTTGATTCCATCCCATATGAGGGACTTTTAAAGGCTTTCCATGCTCGTGCATCGCACCGAATTTGAGCACCTGACCCGGCAGAATACCTAAGGCATCCACGCCTCCACTCTCTTCTGAGTGATCAAACAAACTTTGCATACCAACGCAAATTCCAAACGTTGGCTTTTGATAAATTTGGTCGGCCAAGACTCGATCGATTCCGGCTTCGCGGATGGCTTTCATGCAGTCGCCGATTGCTCCGACGCCTGGGAAGAAGATTCGATCCGCTGATTCGATAACAGAGACGTCGCTTGTTACAACGACTTCATCGTTGGGTGCCACTTTTTGCACCGCTTTCGCCGCGGAATGGAGGTTTCCCATTCCGTAGTCGATTACCGCTATTCGATCCATTGCTTAGAGTGCGCCCTTGGTCGACGGAAGTTGACCGGACTGACGATCGTCATGTTCGACCGCCATGCGAATCGCCTTACCGAACGCCTTAAAGATGCTTTCAACCTGATGGTGAGCATTGCGGCCTTTGAGGTTATCGATGTGAACCGTGGCTAACGCATGGTTAACAAACCCTTGGAAGAACTCCCAGACCAATTGCGTATCGAAGCGACCAATCGATCCCGATGTGAACTCCGCATCCATGAACAATCCAGGGCGCCCTGAAAAATCAATCACAACACGCGATAGTGCTTCGTCGAGAGGTACGTAGGAGTGGCCGAATCGTGTAATACCGACTTTATCGCCCAAAGCCTGCGACAATGCTTGGCCGAGTGTAATGCCTGTGTCCTCGACCGTGTGGTGATC
>JABXIR010000080.1 GCA_013372965.1 Gammaproteobacteria bacterium | reverse complement strand
GTCGCCAATCGACACACGACCGCTCTGTCTCGCGTTCCTTCGGAGACGAATTGAGCGGACACCAGTTCATCGAGAGCCTGCTCAATCGAGTCGATTTCATCGTAGTTAAGCGTGTCGACTCGATACTGGGAATACGTTCGCGTAAGTAGCCGAACGAACAACCTCTGCGCATTAACATTCAGTTTGCTGTAGACATCGAGCCAAGCCAATTCGCGTTGAAAGGTCGTTTTGTAGGAGCGTGTGACTGACTCAACAATGAGGTTGAAGTTATCGTGATAGTAAAAAGGAGAGAGTGCAGGGGGTATTGCCACAAGATGCTCCGAGACGACGTCTCAAGAGTGTAAAAGCTTACCCCGAAAACAACAAGACGAGCTGTTTAGCTCGCCTGTTCAAATTTTATTTGATGCATGCGTTTTGCTAACGCACCGCAGTAAGTATACCACTGTCCATCGGATGAGAGGTATTTCGTCGACGCGCCTGAGCGCTGAACCTTCTTTAAACGACCGAACGATTGCGCTGCCTCGCCATTGTTGCTAAACCAACAAAACGTGCCCGTATTTATGTCACTCATGTTGCTCATTTGCCAAAATCCTTTTGTGCAAGTGTTGTATATTTTTTAATCTTTACACGGCTTAATTATAGGAGCGCTAACACATCGCGCTCCTTAATTGCGCCTTATGAGACCACAATGTGACCTAATTCGCAACTTTCAAGCTCTGATCGAAGAATCGTTCAAGCATCCGATGTTGATGAATTCGTGTCCGATAGTCGCGCATACCGTGCTTTTCTCCTGGGTAATCCATCGACCAAAACGGAATCATACGCTCTTGCAGCGCACGGTAAACGCGCGTGCTATTAGTAAACAGTACATTATCATCCGCCATGCCGTGGTAGATAAATAAGTCACCCTGCAAACCATCTACATAAGGAAACACGCTGGAAGCCTCGTAGCCTTCTGCATTTGTCTCTGGGTGGCCCATGTAGCGTTCGGTGTAGTGCGTATCGTAAAGACGCCAGTCACTCACTGAGCCACCCGCGGCTCCGGCTGCAAAGTACTCGGGCGCGGTCATCATGGCCATTAATGTCATATAACCACCGTAGCTGTAGCCGAATACGCCTACCCGGTCGGTATCGACCCAACCAAGCTCAGACAGAACTTCCACCGCTTTGATCTGATCGCGTACTTCAACGTCACCGGTGCGCAAATGAATGGCGCCTTCAAAGGCCGTCCCGCGACCAAACGAGCCTCGGTTGTCGATGGTAATCACGGCATAACCGTTTTGAGCCATATACTGTAAAAACAGATTTCCCCAGCGGTTCGTCACTTGCTGAGAGCCCGGGCCACCATAGAGAAATACCAGTGCCGGATAGGATTTCGTGGGGTCGAGATCTGCTGGCTTATAGAGGCGATAGTAGAGCTCGGTTTCGCCATCGTCGGCCAGTGTTGTGCCAAAGGTTGGAACGATCAGATCATCCCAATAGGACGCAAGCGGGTGCTCACGATCGACACGATTCTCGTTGATCCACATTTCGTGAGCACCGTCAGTAGTGTGAAGGCTTACCTGAGGCGGCACCATTGCAGCACTGAAGCTATCGATGTAGCGGCTGGCATCATCCGAAAAACTCACCGAGTGCATTCCGTCACGTTGGCTCAAGCGAACGACTTGCGTTGGGTCGGATAACTGAGCCTTGTAGAGGTGACGTTCAATGACTGAGTCTTTACGGCCGGTGAAGTAGAAGACATCGTTATCGAGATCCACCGCTTCCAAACCATCGACGATCCAGTCACCGTCGGTTAATTGACGGACTAACTCGCCATTACCTTGGTACAGATACAAGTGATTAAAACCCGTTCGCTCAGAGGCCCAGATAAACTGACGTCCGTCGTCAATAAACTGAATATTAGCGTCGAGATTGACCCAGGTGTCACTCTCTTCGGCGATTAGGAGCTGCTGTGAGTTACTATTGAGATCGAATTCACGAAGCTCCAACCGAGTCTGAGCGCGATTTTGCCACTGATACGTGAGGCGGTTTTCGTCGCGCCAGTTAACCCGTGCGAGGTATATGTCTTTGTCTTCACCCAAGTCAACCCAAGTGGTTGACTGGCCGTCGACGGTGGTCACCGCCAACTCAATTTCGACATTCGCCGTTCCGGCCCATGGATAGCGCTGTTCGACGGTTTCGACTCGATCGGCATAAATTTCATTTCGAAGAGCGATCGCCACATTGCTGTCGTCGGTCCGAGTGAATGCAATATGGCGCTCATCAGGCGACCACCAGTACCCTGTCATCCGCGACATTTCTTCCTGAGCCACAAACTCCGCCATACCATTGCGAATGCTTCCAGCACCATCATGGGTCAGCTGTGTTTCCTGTTTAGTCTCAAGGTTCAGAACATAGACGTTCTGGTCTCGGATGAACGATAGATAATTGCCGTTGGGAGAAATTTTAAGATCGGTTTCGAACTCGGGCGTAGACAAGAGTTGCTCGACTTGGTCAGACGCCAGATCGTACAAGAAGGCATCGCCACCCAGAGGAAACAAGATTCGCTTACCACCATCAGTCCAACGATAGCTAACGATGCCTGTGCCACGAAGACGAAGACGCTCTCGGCGAGCCTTCTCTTCGTCGGAAAGCACTTCACTGCCAGCATCCAATCGATCTGAGTCAAAAAGCAGTCTCTGCTCGCCTGTCTCAAGGTCAAATTCCCAGAGGTCGAGTTGCTGAGCATCAGACTCTTTGCCACGTAAAAACGTGACGCGCTC
>JABXIR010000009.1 GCA_013372965.1 Gammaproteobacteria bacterium | reverse complement strand
CCCCAATGTTTCGTAGCAGAGACATGAATCGAGCGAATAGGTGTTAAACCCGTTTTATCGACATCGACGCCCCACCCTTTAAGACGCGACCAAGATCCTGAAGTAAGCGCCGACGACCTCACATCGAGCTGAGCTTCTGGGAGCCCCTCTAAGCTCCCGCGATCGATGACCACTATTCGAGCCTCAGGAAGTCGGTCGGCCATTGCTACTGCGGTTGAGAGGCCAACGAGTCCTCCGCCAACAATGGCGACATCCGCTTTTATCACGCGCGCGAACCTACGAGCGCCTCGATCGCGTCAATCGATTTTGGCACATCCGCTGTGAGGTTTTCGTAGCCCGAATCGGTCACTAGAATGTCATCTTCGATACGCACACCGATACCCCGCCACTTGGCGTCAACCGTCTCATCGTCGATGGCAACGTACAGCGCTGGTTCGACCGTCAGTACCATACCAGCCTCTAAATTACGCCAGGTTTTCTCACCGGCCACGCGGTAGTCACCTACATCGTGAACATCAATGCCGAGCCAGTGGCCCGTGCCGTGCATGTAGTACTTTTTGAACGCCTCGGTTTCGATCAACTCGTCTACGTCGCCCACGAGCCAGCCGAGCTCTACCATGCCCTCGGTAAGAATACGAACGGCCGTGTCATGAATTCGATCGTAACTAACGCCAGGAGCAATAACGTCGATCGCCGCTTCTTGGGCTTTGAGGACCACTTCATATACGGCGCGCTGAGCTTCGCTGAATTTGCCATTGACTGGGAACGTTCGAGTAATGTCAGCGGCATACATCTGATACTCACATCCTGCATCGATGAGCAACAGATCGCCGTCTTGGGTTTGGCCGTTATTTTCTACGTAATGCAGAATGCAGGCATTCTCGCCACTGCCGACAATCGAGTTGTATGCCTCGTGACGAGCACCATTCATTGCAAATTCGTGCTTTATTTCTGCTTCAACTTGATATTCCCAAATACCCGGCTTGGTAACCGCCATCGCACGCGAGTGTGCGTCTGCTGAAATCTTCGCTGCCGTTCTCATAAGCGCTATTTCGTGAGCATCTTTGATGAGACGTTGTTCAGCCAATACTGCGTCAAGATCGAGTCGCGATTCCGGCGCTCGGACGCCCTGCTTTCGCTGAGCGCGCACGACAGCCATCCAACTTTCAAACATCGGTGCGATCTCTTCTTGTCGTAGCTGACTCAATAAGACCACATCGGTATCACACAGTGCCTCGCCCATCCTTTGGTCTAACTCGGCAATTTCAAAGGTGAAATCCACTGCAAAGCGCTCCTTCGCGGCATCGGGCCCAACTCGTCGACCATCCCAGATCTCGCGAAGCGTATCTTTCGGGCGACAGAAAAGCGTCACTGTGGCTTCATCTTCCGCCTTTTTTAGCAACAAAGCAGCTTCGGGCTCCTCGAAACCGGTCAGGTAGTAGAAGTCGGAATTGGGTCGAAAGTGGTAATCACAATCGTTTGAACGTACCTGTTCCGGCCCGGTCAACACGAGAGCAACCGAATTATTTGGCATTGCGTCAAGGAGACGTTGACGACGTGCACCGTATACTGCGTTTAATTCTGTCATGTGAACAACCTACTGTAATTTATCTTGTTTGCCGTCGAGATATAGTGAGATTACACCTAGACGGACGTATTCTGATACTTCTACGAAAGACACTTCGTCAACATCGTCCTCAGCCTGCGAAGAGTCGAGTCGAGTGATCTCAACGAGATCCTTCATAAAATCTCCTTTCGTTTCACCACCGGCAAGCACGAACGAGCTGATAAAACCATCGCACCAATGCGACAACGCGATGCCACGCTCAATCAAAGGAACGTCATCCCCAGGCATCATGAGCATAAAGTTCATCTCCATACTGCCAAGCTGTGAGCGCGCGAGTTCACGAAGTGCACTCAACGTTTGAACCAGCCCTTCCGACGGTTCCAGAGAAAATTGATCGAGTGCGTGCTCCACAGCGACTTTGGTGTCTCCACCGCCCGCAACGCATAATCGCCCCACGAGCCAGCCGTGTAATTCGGCCGGTGACACAAACGCGCCCTCTGTCTTTAATACGTCATCGAGCATGGCGTAGGCTTTTGCAGTGTTCGACATAAAATCCACCTGAATTGAGATATCTCGGAATTTTACCCCGAAGCGACCACCATCGCCACCGCTTAAGCTATTGACCGAAGTGTGATCTGAGTCATATAGTTAACGAGATCATACGTTCCAAGGAAGACGAAGCACCATGACCACGATTGACGAGAAGCTCGATCAGTTGCAAGACAGTATCGACGAGCTCACCTCAACCGTAGAAAAGCTCATTGACGAGCGAAATTTTCTCAACCAACAATTATCGAGAAAGCGCCATCGTGCCCAACTGATCGCGAAGCAAAGCGACGATCACTTACAAGAGGACTGGTTAGGCAATGGCTAACTCAACCGTCCACCTCGACTTCCTTGGCCGCGAGTACGAATTCAATTGCCCAAGCGAAAAACGCGAGCAACTTAAGCTCGCAGCACAGCGACTCGAAAATCAACTTCAAACCATCAAATCGTCAACTCAGGCTTCGCGCGAACAAGTAATTCTTATGGCAGCACTCAACCTAAGTTTTGACTCTCTCGATTCGACTCAGGTAAAAGACGTTCAGAGCACGCTTGATCACGAAAAACGGATAACCGAGTTAAATCAACGAGTACAAACCCTTATCAATTTGATTGGTGATGAGACCGGTCACCGAGTATAATTACGGCAAGCCTGGGATGTTCGCGAGTCGATACAGTCCCTGAGCCGATATTTTATATCTTGGGTAGCGTTAGTCAGTAAGTGGTGTGCATGTCCGCTCGACGGAAAGCCTGATCTTACGCAACAAAACCCACCTTGAACCACCGGTTCAAGGCTAAATTGACAGCGGCATTCTGGGTGGTTAGTTTGAGCAAGCAACAATTGCGAGAACAGTGCAAAAAACGGCGCAATGAATTAACGTCAGAACACGTTAAATCGAACAGCGTTAAGCTGAGCGATCATTTATCTCAGCATCTCAATACGCTTCCCGCGTCGACCATCGCCATCTATTTTTCCTTCGCAAACGAGATTTCAATCGACTCAATACTGATCGACTCAGCTCATCATCGTTACGTGGCACCCGTCGTCAAGCCAGGCGCTGAACTCGAGTGGCGAGAAGTTGACCATCAATTAACTCACAATGAATTTGGGATTAGAGAGCCCGCAGGAAACCTCGTAGCAGCGAACGAGATTAGACTCTTCTTGATGCCGTTAGTTGGCTTTGACTTAAATGGAAACCGAATCGGCATGGGAGCAGGATACTACGACCGTGCATTACAGGGGATTTCGAAAGATTGTCAAAAGATTGGCTGTGCACATGGAATTCAGCAGTGCGTCAATATCACTGCTGATCCATGGGACATTCCGCTCGACGCGATTGCGACCGAAGACGGAATTATTTGGCTGAGCTCATAATACCCTGCTGCAAAGCTGCGACAGACTGAGGCTGTGCTTCATTTCCAAAAAACTGAAGCCCACCCGTGATCAATACACCGACTGCAAACAGTATCATCGCCCAATTTAAAAAATCGGATTTCATGACAACTCCTCGACGTAATACGCACTGGTCTTCTGCGAGACTTTGGTGCGTTTATTATTTTTTTATTATCAAATTGCACCTTTTTTGTGCAACTGACCGACTAATCTAGCGAGACTACGCGTAAATTTCAACGTCCAGATAGGATAATCTGTGACTCGGCAGTCCGCTACTATAAATACAGCACATTGCGTGCCAACTATCAGTAGAAACGCCTACTAGTTAACAAAACATCATAATTACTTCATGAACAGCGCGAATGCTGGGTTGTGAGTCTCGTCAATCAGCTCAAAACCAACGCCTTTCATCACACGATGGAGCTCATCAAGCTCCTCGTCCTTGACGTTCAAACCGAACAGGACTCGCCCGTAGGCAGCGCCGTGATTACGATAGTGAAATAAACTAATATTCCAACGCCCGCCGAGGGCATTTAAAAACTGAGCCAAAGCCCCAGGGCGTTCGGGGAATTTGGTACGAAATACACGCTCTGTTGGCACTTCGGCGACACCACCTACCATATGGCGAGTGTGCAACTTAGCTAACTCGTTGTCGGTTAAATCGACCACGTCATAGCCTTTAGCGATTAACTCTTGTACGAGCTCTCGACGATCATGACCATCGGGACTAACTTGCAATCCAACGTAAATCACCGCTTTTTCGGCTCGGTTATAACGATAATTGAACTCCGTAACAGCTCGCTTGCCAAGATCGTCGCAGAAGCTCAAAAAGCTTCCTGGTTTCTCTGGGATCTTAACCGCCAAAACCGCTTCACGTTTTTCACCAATTTCAGTGCGCTCACTGATGTAGCGTAGACGATCAAAATTCGTATTCGCCCCAGACTCGATCGCAACGTAGTGACCATTTTTCGGCAAATCGGTTTGCTCAAGATATTTCTTTAATCCCGCCAGCGACAATGCGCCCGCCGGTTCAGCAATCGAACGAGTGTCATCAAAAATATCTTTGATGGCGGCACATATTTCGTCGGTTGTGCACGTCACCACTTCGTCGACTGTATGCTTCAAATGTTTAAATGTACGTTCGCCAATTCGCGCCACGGCGACTCCATCCGCAAAGATCCCCACATGACCAAGCGTCGTTGGCTGGCCTTCTGCCAAAGCCACTTTTAAACACGCAGCATCTTCTGGCTCGATGGCAATGATCTTTACTTCCGGACGGCAGAACTTCAACCAAGCGGCTACGCCTGCTGCGAGGCCGCCGCCTCCAACGGGCAGAAACACGGCGTCGATTGAGGCTAATTGCTTGGTAAGCTCTACCCCAATGGTGCCTTGACCGGCGATGACATCTTCGTCATCGAACGGATGAACGTAGTACAGTCCGTTGCTTGATGAAAGCTCATTCGCATGGCGCGCCGCTTCATCGAAGGTGTCACCATGAAGCACGACGTTGCCGCCTCGCCCTTTTACACCCTCAATTTTTATCGCGGGCGTGGTAACGGGCATTACGATCGTTGCTTCGATACCTAAGTGCTTCGCTGCCATGGCAAGGCCTTGAGCATGATTGCCTGCCGATGCGGCGACCACACCTCGCTGACGGCATTCCACAGACAACTGCAGTAACTTGTTGTACGCCCCTCGGAGCTTAAACGAATAGACCGGCTGCAGGTCTTCACGCTTCAACCAAATGTTTTGTTGGTAGCGTTGAGTCAGCGCTCGCGCAGGAGTGACGGGTGTTTCCTCGACCAGGTCGTAGATGTGGGCGTTTAAAATGCGTTTAATCATGCTCATAACGAGTCGTCTTACCTTTAGATTCGTCTCTCTGTCTACAGGATAACGCTGCAGCTCCAAAAGATCACATAACTTTCCTTCGTCAATCGCAACCCTGTTAGTTATACTAACAAGACTGTTAAACCCCCATCGACAACAATTCGGGCTCGATATGACTCAAGACGAAATGAAATTGGCCGTTGCGCAGGCGGCTATAGATTACGTAATCCCTAAACTCGACGCCAAATCTGTACTTGGAATCGGCACCGGCTCAACCGCAAATTTTTTCATCGATTTACTCGCTGAACACAAAGCCGAGTTTGACGGATGCGTTGCTTCCTCCGATGCATCAGCAGATCGACTAAAGAAACACGGCATCACCGTGTACGACCTCAACTCTGTCGACGAAATTGAATATTACGTCGATGGTGCCGATGAATCGAACGATCGCCTAGAGCTGATCAAAGGCGGTGGCGCGGCGCTCACGCGAGAAAAGATTGTCGCTGCAGTAGCTAAGCAGTTTATCTGTATCGCGGACGGGTCAAAATTAGTGAATGTTCTCGGCGGTTTCCCACTTCCGGTCGAAGTGATTCCTATGGCTCGTAGTCATGTTGCTCGTGAACTGGTCAAATTGGGTGGAGATCCCGTGTATCGAGAGGGTGTCGTCACGGACAACGGCAACATCATTCTCGATGTCTACAACTTCCAGATTGCCACGCCACGTGCCACCGAAAGCGCAATTAACCAAATCGTGGGTGTGGTCACCAATGGTTTGTTTGCCTCGCGCCCAGCGGATTTACTCCTACTCGGCACCCCCGAAGGGGTCGTTAGTAAGACACGCTAATCCGCTGCTCGATCAGACTCATCTGATGATGAGTCTGACTCTTCGTCCATCTCATCGGACCAATCCACATTATTCTCGACACTCGAGAATAAATCGTCGATGCCGTCACTCCATTCAGGTTTTGTTTTGGCACTCACAAAACGCCAATCACTACTAAAAATCCGGTCGTTATATTGACGAAGATTAAACTCGTTCGAGTTGGCCTCGACCAAATCGATATACGCGTTGGCAACCACCAAACTGAAGAAGAACCCACACGCTAAGATGAGCCGCTTCTGACGCCAGTGTGATATCCACTTCAATCCCAAGTAAAGCGCGATCAACATGACACCTAAATCGAACGCGAACTCAACGGCATCGAGAATAATCGAAGAGCCGACATTGTAATCAAACAGCAGTATCACGAAGCTGATTAATTGTTTAGCGACCGTCACCCCCAAACACAGCGCGAGAATCTGCATGAAATACCCACGTCCTCGCAGTAACACACCCACTAGATAGGCGCCACCAGCCATCACAAACAGTGGCCCCTGGGCAAACAGCACATTTCTGAATGTAGGCCACAAGTGGTAGTCGTCCACTGGTGTTTGCAAATACACTTCAAACATACTTAAACCGATAATCATCACTAACAACGCCAGTGATAACGGCAGCACGACCACTAACGATGGCGGCAGGGGTTCCGCGGCGGCAGGTTCTGCCGCGATCTCGGATGCATGTACTTCGAAGGAATGTTCGCCCAGCTCAAAGCGTGTGCCAGGGGTTAACGCGATTCGCCCACCCATTGAGATGCCGAAACGATTGCGAATGCCGTTGTCACTGTCTGCATCGACTAACCATAGCTGACCCGCCTCCTCAACGATTCTGGCATGTATCTCTGACATGTGGGGATCATTAAATCGAAAGTCACAGTAACTGCCCGAGCCAATGGTTGTACCATTCGAGACGTCAATTTTTTGTTCATGCTGACGATGGGTTCGAAATACGTGCAAACGAATCATAATGTCGACTCCACCAAAGCATCGATGAGCGACATAGCCGACTCCTTCGAAACCCCTTCCATGTTGAAGGTGGTCAAGAATAGCTCGCCTTCCTTGGGCTCTGAAGCGACTTTAAAATACACGTCAAACAGCGGCGCATATCGCTTGTATTGGCGAATACATAAGACGGTTTTGTACACGTCATGGGTGCCCTCTAAAAACGATTCTTCGCACTCCAAAGCACTGGCAACGTCACTTGACCTTGGCGACACACGGCTCATACGTAATGAATTCGACACTTCATACAGAAACTGACGGGGCGTGAGTGATTCGTTCGACACCACCATCTGATTGAAGTTAATCGATCCTGTCTCAAACCAGGGCGCCAAGTAGGTCGACTCCTGTGTTGAACAAGAGCGACTAACAATTCGAGTCGAGCGGTCTTCGTTATCGCTGTTCGATGCGCCCCAACAGGT
>JABXIR010000292.1 GCA_013372965.1 Gammaproteobacteria bacterium | reverse complement strand
TGCGCCGCACTTCTTGTTCCGCGAGAGCAACGTGATTCTTCGTACCATTCGAGACTACTTACGCTCGGATATCGGCGAAGTCTTGATCGACAACAAAGAAGCGTTTGATCTCGCCGCCCTTTTCGTTAATCAGGTCATGCCTCACGCGACGAACAAGATCAAGCTATACCAAGAAGACGTACCGTTATTTAATCGCTTCCAAATCGAAAGCCAAATCGAGACGGCTTTCCAACGCGAAGTTCGACTTCCTTCGGGCGGTTCAATTGTTATCGATCAAACCGAAGCTCTAGTTTCAATCGACATTAACTCGGCCCGCGCGACACGCGGATCCGATATCGAAGAAACCGCGGCTAACACGAACCTAGAAGCAGCAGAAGAGATTGCTCGCCAACTTCGTCTTCGTGACATCGGTGGCCTCATTGTCATCGATTTCATCGACATGAGTTCATCAAAGCACCAGCGTGAAGTCGAGAATCGTATGCGCGACTCACTAACCGCCGACCGTGCACGTACGCAGTATGGGAAAATATCTCGCTTCGGCTTAATGGAAATGTCTCGCCAGCGTCTACGCCCTTCACTTGGCGAGACTATGGGCCACGTATGCCCTCGTTGCTCTGGCGTTGGTACCATCCGTGCGACTAAGTCACTATCACTGTCGATTCTTCGACTCATCGAGGAAGAAGCAGCAAAAGAACATTCAGCGGAAATTCGAGCCATTGTTCCTGTTGAAGTAGCAACGTTCCTTCTAAACGAGAAGCGCAAAGCGGTTGCAGATATCGAAGCTCGTCAGGATACTCGCATCGTTGTCGTCCCTGATCAGCAGCTCGTAACTCCGCACTTTGAAGTATCTCGACTTCGCCTGACCGATGGTGAAGCCGGAGCAATGTCTCTCGAGATTTCATTAAGCCAGGAAACTGCCGAAGCCCTCGCAGCTGCAGAGCCCACTGATCCTGACCTCAAGGACATTGAAGGTCCGGCGGTTAAGAACATCGTGCCGACGGCTCAAGCACCGCAGCGTAAAGAGCAGCCTACTCAAAGCAAAAAGCCGAAGCGCAAGCCACCTGTCAAGAAGAAGCCATCCTTAATTCAGCGACTGATTAATTGGTTAACCGGTAGCAAAGAAGAAGAGCAAAAGAAGACGGGTCACAGTAAAACACGCAGTGGTGGACGTCCAAACCGACCTCAGAACCGCCGCGGAAAAGGGCAAGGTGATCGCCGCCGTAACAAGCCTAGAAACGCAAGCGCCGAGGCTAAGAGCGACAACGAACAAGTTAAAGGTAGCGAAGACGCAAAGAGAGACACGAACAAACCTCAAAAGCGCCCTTCTAATAAGCGACCACGCAACCGCCGCCGCGAACGCCGTGATGTAGACGAAACCGTGCTAAACCAAGCTCAACCGGAAGCACCGGTTAGTCAACCGAAGAACGATACAAAGCCGCCTGTTTCCGAAACAGTGGAAACTGAGAAAGCTCGTCCAGTAAAAGCGAAAGCTGAACAAGCACCAAAACCGGCTATTCCTGAGGCTGACCTGCCGAAGGTCGAAGACATTGGAATCGTAGCGGAAAAGAGTGAAGCTAAAACTGATGCGGCTGAACAAAAGCGTGTTGACGCTCGTCCACGTAACATCAGTCAGTTATCTATCGAAGATCTCACCGCTCGCCCACCGCGTCGCCCACGTAACGGCAAGACAACGAACGACTCAGACAAAGCGAGCTCGGAAGCGACACCGGTTAGTGACTCGAGCCACCAGACCATCAAGCCAACCGAGAATGTGCCAACTGAAGTATCGGATAACCAAGAGCTCAGCAACTCAACGGCTGAGCCTGCCGAAATCGACAATACAATCGTCGAGGCAGCCGAGCCGGAAGTGAAGATCGAGGAAACAGTCAAGGAGCAACCAGACACCACGGTTGATACGGGTCTGTCGGTTGAATCTGAAGAGACAAGTGACTCTATCCAAAGCACTCCAATCGACGCGTCTGCTGAGCTTAGCGAAGCTAACGCCACGGAAGTGGTTGACGAGACTCAAACCTCTGAAACAACTGAATCGTCGATAGAAGCCGAGGAAGAAGTCGCTGTTGTTCCTGAGCCTGTTCCTGAGCCTGCTCGCGAGCCAGCGGTTAATACCGATGACGAATCAACTGCGACAGCCGAACAAAGCATGGAGGTTAAAGACACGACTCCTACTGAATCGGCGCAGGAAGAAGCAGCACAGGCACCGATCGAAACGGTTACGCCAGAAGCGACGTCTTCGCCTGTTATTCAGCGAGCTAAAAACGACCCGCGTGTCTCACCGCGCACCGTTAACGCCGATATCAAGACGATTGAGCAGTTAAGCTATCGAAAAGGTGCTGATCCCTTGCCGCTAGTTGAGCGTCCACGACGCGAATTCAAGCGCGCTAAAAACGATCCTAGAAACGCTTAGGAAGCGCTTTACAAACATGGGTTTATTAACGTAAGCCCATGTTTTTTAAAAAATTTTTAAAAAAAGCTTGCCAAGCTTAAATCAGTAGTTATAATGCCCACCGTGTTCAGGAGAGATGGCTGAGTGGTTGAAAGCACCGGTCTTGAAAACCGGCATACGTTAATAGCGTATCTAGGGTTCAAATCCCTATCTCTCCGCCATATATAAAGGGCCTTTCGAAATGAAAGGCCCTTTTTTTTGCCTAAATATTTAAGACGCCTAAACCTTCGGAAAATCGCAACTGCGACTCTTTAAAAATATTCTTTAAAGCCCCATAATGATTGAAAACAAAGACGAACTAGGAGTTTTAGTCTATGCAAAATCACGTCGGTAATTACAGTGAAGCATCTGCGCTTCAAACAAATAAAGTGCTTCGCAACACGTATATGCTGTTAAGCATGACTTTGTTGTTCTCTGCACTGACAGCATCGATCTCAGTCATGATCGGAATCGGCCACAGTGCGGCACTCATCATGATGCTAGCCTCGATTGGGTTAATCTGGTTTGTTCTTCCTCGTACTGCTAACAGCAGCGCGGGTCTGCTCGTCGTATTCGCATTTACAGGCTTACTCGGCGCGTCACTCGGCCCAACGTTGAGCTACTATTTAGCGTTTAAGGGCGGAGCTCAAATCATCGTTCAAGCGCTTGGTGGCACGGGGATCATCTTTCTAGCCCTGTCGGCCTACGTGCTGACCACCAAGAAAGACTTCTCATTCTTGGGCGGTTTCCTTTTCGTCGGACTAATGATGATCATTCTTGCAAGCATCGGTACGATGGTC
>JABXIR010000010.1 GCA_013372965.1 Gammaproteobacteria bacterium | reverse complement strand
TTAGCGGTGCAGAAGAGTCTTTCTATTTAGTCGATCCGACGCGAGTAAGACAGGTGGTGATGAACCTGCTGAGCAACGCCGTAAAATTTACCGAAGCGGGTGAGGTTGAGATCAAGCTCGACATACGCCCAGTGGGCAAGCGATTTCATGTCGAGATCAGCGTGATCGACACGGGAATTGGTATCGATGGTTCGTCACTTGATCGGATCTTTGTGCCGTTTGAACAAGCGGAAACTAGTACCTCTAGGCGCTTTGGTGGTACGGGCCTTGGGTTGTCCATTTCTAAGCGGATCGCCGACCTAATGGGTGGCGCATTAACCTTAAATCCTCGTGAGCCACAAGGGACGCATGCAACATTTAGCTTTGATGTTATTTCGTGCGATCCCGTTGCGACCCGCCGTGAGGATACTGCTGAGTTAGCTGAGCTTGAGTCAGTGCATCTTCTATTGGTCGAAGATCATCCCACTAATCAGAAAGTAACGTCGGCTCAGTTGCAATCGTTGGGGCTTACGTGCGATGTCGCGGAAAACGGTAAGGAAGGACTAAAGCTACTTGAGGAAGGTCATCACTATGCGTTGGTGTTGTCAGATTGCCACATGCCGGTAATGGATGGCTATGAAATGGTCGCTCAACTTCGCGCCATTGAACAAGACGCAGGCGTTCCGGGAATGATCGTCGTCGCGACAACGGCTAACGCTTTATCGGGAGAACGAGATCATTGCCTATCGGTAGGTTTTAGCGACTACTTGGCAAAACCATTCTCGACCGAGGAGTTGCACAAGGTATTGAGCAAATACTTGCCCAAGAAGGGCGAGTTGCCGAAGTCGACACCACCGCCCGATTCGGAAAAGCAAACCTTAGCCCGAGTATCTTTCGATTCATTACGCCAGTTAATTGCCGATGAAGAACAAGTGAAAGAGATCGTTGTTGAATTTTTGGACTCTACCCACGACGACATTCAGGCCATGCTATCGGCCGAACTGGTTGAGGATATTGAGCAACTGCAGCAAGCAGTTCATCGTATCAAAGGAACGGCGCCTATGGTCGGGGCCGAGCAACTGGGTGAGTTCTGTCGATCAATCGATCAGTCGGCAAAATTAGGCGACTGGTCCGAATGGCTCTCAAACCGTGATGAATTTTTAGATGTATGGCGCGAATTTGTTGACGCTGCAACCGATGATTTGCACTTAGATGCCCCTTTCCGTAGCCGACTACTTAATTTCGATTAAGGTCATTGTGTCTCGTTAGGGGGTTTTATCTATCCTCGAGCGGAAGTCTCGGATATATAAGTTTTTTCTAAAGTCGTTAAATGGTCGCTCCCCTAAGTAAAGATGTACAAGGAGCGTAACATGCTTATTTTAACTCGAAAGGTCGGCGAGCGTTTGGTCATTGGTGACAACGTTGTCGTTAGTGTCCTAGGTAGCCGCGGCCAGCAGGTACGACTCGGTATCGAAGCACCTAAAGATGTCACCGTTCATCGTGAAGAGATCTACGATCGAATCCAGAACGAAGCTGACGACGAATCAGAAGTCGAGACTCGAGCGGCTAGCTGAGTCTCGCTTGAGCGACAAGATGCCTTACGCCGGATCGGCGTAAGGTAGCTCAAACCAAAACATCGTACCCCCAACGTCTAAGCGTTCGAAACCGATGTCACCCTTGTGATCTTTAATGATCGACATACACACTGATAAGCCGATACCCATGCCGTTTGACTTCGTGGTATAGAACGGATTAAACAATTCGTCTTCGGCACCTGGCGCTAAACCGATACCTCGGTCGCGGACTTCAAAGCGTACACGGTGATCGAGCGGTTGCGTGCTGACCCACAAACCTTCTTTTCGATATTCTGAATCGGACATCGCCTCTAGGCCGTTTCGAATCAGGTTCAGTGCGACTTGCTGAATTTGAATCGGGTCGGCAAAAATTTCACTGCTTGCCGCATTTAAATCGACGTGAATCTGAACGCCATTGTTTCTTGCGTCAACCTCTGCAAGTTGCACGATCTCCTCAATGAGCTGATCTGGATTTAACACGAGTCGACCGTCGACTGGGCGCTTTACAAAGTTTCTTAGACGCGTAATGACTTCACTCGCTCGTAAAGACTGCGCCTCCATCTTGTTTAAAATTTCGATCAGTTTGTCTGGGCGAGGTTCAATTTGATCCGCAAATCGGACACTGACACGGGCATAGTTGGCGATAGCGGTCAGTGGTTGATTCACTTCGTGAGCGAAGCCCGCCGCCATTTCGCCCATGGTGGATAGACGCTCGATATGTGCGAGACGCTCCCGTTGCGATTTTAGTTCTTCTGCGACATTCTGAAGTGCTTCTTCTTGCTCGAGTTGAAGCGTGATGTCTTTGAATACTAAGACGGCGCCCGAGACACCGCCGTTTTCTTTGATAGGCGTAACCGACAAGGACGCGGGGAATGTCGATCCATCGCGTCGTTGAAGCTCAATTGCCTCACGTTCAAATGGCTGGTCGAGAGAGACGATGTCATGAAGAAGTCGCGGGTCTGAGTCGTGGAATAGATCCGCAATCGGACGATCAATAAGCGAGTGATTTCGCCATCCGCACTGTTCCTCCGCTGCCTTATTCACCAGGCTGATTAAGCCATTTCGTGAGACATTAACAATTCCTTCATTAATGGTTGCCAAAATAAGCTGGTTTTGAGCCTCGAGTTCATCATTTTGGCGAGCAAGTCGTGACTCGAGTAGTTTGGTACGCATGTGCGTTTGCACGCGCGCGACGACTTCAGGCCCAGAGAAGGGCTTGTTGATGTAGTCAACTGCGCCAACGCTGAAGCCTTTCACCTTTACGTCACTATCTTCGAGGCCGGACAAGAAGATCACAGCAGCGTCTCGAGTTGCCTCGTTTGCTTTTAATCGACGGCATACCTCGAAACCATCAATGTCGGGCATCATAATGTCGAGAAGAATCAACGACGGTTGGTACTTGTGCGCCTGTTCCAGAGCCCGCTCACCGTTTTCGGCAGTGACAATGTCGTAGGGCAGTTTTGCTAAAACGGTTTGTAACATCCGTAATGCCGTCGGGTGATCGTCGACGATTAAAATGATGTCTTGTTGTCGCTTGCCGTGTTTTTCGACCATACTGGTTCCAATAAAGAAAAAATTCGATTCGTAGCTTAATCAATTGTATTAAAGTAGACTAAGCTTAATTGTATCTAAATATAATTCACTGCGAGAAGCTAGAGTATGGCTGAAGAAAACCCAATGGTATATATCGTCGAGGATGATGAGGCAGTTCGGGACTCGATTGAACTTATGATGGAATCAGTTGGTCAAGAGGCAAAAGCCTATCCGGACGCACAGTCGTTCTTGGATGAGTTTGCTAACACGATGTCCGGCTGTGTCGTCACAGACGTGCGTATGCCCGGCATGAACGGAATGGACTTACATCGTCAGTTAAATTCTCTCGGTTGTAATATGCCGGTGATTTTTGTGACAGGCCACGGCGATATCCAAATGGCCGTAGACGCGATGCAAAACGGCGCGTTCGATTTTGTCACCAAACCTTATCGTGAGCAGGAATTACTCGATAAGATCAATCGCGCCCTCGATCAAGATGCGGCGAAGCGAGAATTCTTAGTAGAAAGACAAGAAGTGCAAAATCGTCTATCGACACTGACCGCTCGCGAGACCGAAGTGATGGAAATGATGGTCGAAGGCAACGCGAACAAAGTAATTGGCATCGACTTGGGTATTTCTGAGCGAACCGTAGAAATTCACCGCGGTCGCGTTATGAAAAAGATGAAAACCCACTCGCTGGCTGAGCTCGTCAAGATGGTGCTTGTGGCCAAGGGCAAGTTAACGCCGTAAATCCCAGTAGCTTCCGCCGAGAGGCGCTTTAGGGCGCCTCTGCAATAATGACGGCGCGTTTCGGGGCGGGATATCCCTCAATCGTTTTGCTGTGATCTTCAGGGTCGAGGAAGTCCTTTAAACTCTGAAACGTCATCCATTCTGTCGTGCGTTGCTCCTCGATCGACGTTTGGTCGATGTCTACGCAACGTACGTTCTTAAACTTTACTTTCTCTAGCCAGCTTATCAGCGTGGCAACCGACGGTAAGAACCAGACATTGCCCATTTTCCCGTACCGGCCAGAGGGTACGAGACTGTACCCTTCTTCTCCGTCAACTACGATCGTTTCGAGGACTAGCTCGCCGCCTGATCTCAAGGTGTCTCTTAGTTCGAGCAGATGGTTAATCGGTGATTTGCGGTGGTACAAAATGCCCATCGAGAACGTTGTGTCGAAGCATCGCATTTGCTGCGGCAGGTCTTCGATGCCGAGCGGAAGCATTTGTACATTTGGGAAGTTCAAATACTTTTGCAACACTCGGAACTGAATGGCGAATAGTGGGGTAGGATCGATGCCAAGAGTGAAGGCCGCGCCCGCACCGTGCATTCGCCAGCAGTGATATCCGCTACCGCAACCGATGTCGAGAACCTTTCGCCCGCTGAGAGGAGAGAGGTGTGGCGCAACACGCTGCCACTTCCAGTCGCTACGCCACTC
>JABXIR010000228.1 GCA_013372965.1 Gammaproteobacteria bacterium | reverse complement strand
CGGCAATGCATCACCGCATCACATCATGGAAATCATCGCTCAGCTGTGGGGCGGTGAAGACACGATTATCGTCGTGAGTACGGATTTATCTCATTTTCACCCCCAGTCAGAAGCGGTTGAGTTAGACACTCGCAGCATTGAACGTATTAAAGCCAACGACTGGCATCTGTCGGGTGCCGATGCGTGCGGCTTTCAGGGGTTAAATGGCGCGCTTCGGCTACTATCGCTTCTCAATGTGCGGCTTGAAAGTATCGACTACAGCCACTCAGGTGAACGTGGAGGCGACCTCGATCGCGTCGTTGGCTATGCCGCCTTTGCCGGCTCTGTCGATCCGGGGGTTAGCCTGGATGATCACAGTAAATTGACCGAGTCCGACAAGGAACAGCTCAGGGGGCTTGCGCTCCAAACCATTCACTCGTGTGTCAATGGCGAGCGCCTAACGGTGTCGATCGATAGCCACCCTTTGAGTCTTCAACGCTTTGGTGCGAGTTTCGTCAGTGTGTATAAACAGGGGGCGTTACGTGGGTGTATAGGCTCACTGCGAGCTCATCAACCGTTATCACTCGACGTCGTGGCAAATGCGGTTAAGTCGGTCAGCCAAGATCCACGGTTTCCCAAAGTTACGTCGGGTGAACTGCCGGATATAAGTATCGAGATTTCAGTGTTGAGTCGGCCGAAGCTCATGGCGTGTCGTGACGAACAAGACTTAATTCGCCAACTTCGCCCAGGTATCGATGGCGTGATTCTTCAGGCGGGGAGTCGAAGGTCTACTTTTCTACCTTTGGTCTGGGATAGTATTTCCGATGCCAAAGAGTTCGTCATGAGATTAAAGCAAAAAGGTGGTTTTGCAGCCAATGAATGGCCAGACGATATGACGGTGTTTCGCTATCAAGCGGACAAGTTTTAGCGGGTGTTTAGACTTGGTTTGCGAGCTTAACCGAGAGTGCTGTTGCCGCTGATAAAGTGACACCAAAAGTTAAAAGTACAGCCGTGTCCGACCACTGAGAAATGGCCGCGGTAATGAGGCCGAATACGAGTAACAGTAGACCGATCAGAGTATTACTAACCGCCACGTAATCGGTGCGCTTGTTCCCGCTTGCCATGTCGACTAAGTAAGTCTTTCGACCAACGCGAACCCCTTCGTGTGCCACCATTAGAATAAAAAATAATGTCTGAGCGATCATGGCGGTGTAATCGATGGCTAGCCAAGATACCGTTGCCGCAGCCAAACAGGCGGCTGCGCTTATACCGCCAGCAAGCGCCATGACGCTTGCACTGTTGTGATCACTCAATTTTCCCCAGACGAACCCGCTTACCAGCGAGGCGACTCCCGAAAGTACGACAAAAATCAGTAAATCGCTTGCTGAATCCGTGCCCGCCATGATGGTAATAAAAGGTGCGGCCAACCCGGAGCCCATCAGTAGCGAACGCGTGATCACAAACCGTCGAAAAGGTTTGTCGGTTTTAAGTAGTGATAGTTTAGATATTGCGACCTTAAACGCATTTCCACCGCCGTCGGTCGCGCCCGGCGCTTCATCTAAGAGTGCATACGTGAGTGACGCGAGTATCCAGGCAACAACCGACGCGATGATCATGGGTACGTAATCGCCGGAACTATTCGCGGGCATTAACGCGATTACGAGTGCAAAGACAAGCGTCGTTGCCCCCGCCAAGGAGGCGCTCAGTCCATTGAGCTTTCCTCGCCGGGTTTTGGGAACGGTTTTCCCGATGACATCCTTACTGGCGACTGAGCTGAGGCCGCGGCAAAGGCTGAATACGATGATGGCTGCAAGTATCCCGTAGCCTGCAATCAGGCCACTATGTTGTAAGCCAAAGTAGAGTGTGAATGCGATGGCGCCTGCCTGTCCCAGCGCGCCTACGCTAAAAAAGAATTTTCTAACTGGGTATTGTCGAATGACACCGCCAATGAATAGCTGGGGGATTAGCGAACCCGATTCGCGTATCGGAACGAGTAGGGCAACGATCCCGCTTGGTGCCCCACTGGCTGAGACTAACCATGGAATGACCGTCTTGGTATTTGCAAATTGATCGGCGAGCTTCGTGAGCCACTGGCTCATGAGAACCAGAAAGAAATTTTTAGGCACGTTGCTACAGGCAGAGTCTGGAATGTCTTTACAAACTCGTGCGTCTTCCTCATCGACGAGGAAACGATAGACTTGATCGTCGAGTGATCGCTGTGCCATACGAACCTTTTTTGTGTCTAGTTGTGACTTAACTTAATGGAAAAGCGCCTTGATTCGAACTGTGAATCATACGCAGTTCGATGCAAAGCACTTGCGATCGGATGGCTTTTTCGTTTAAATTTGCCCACATAATAAAAATGTGATCACATTTAGACGTGGAGATGAGTCATGACAGAATTTAATACGCTCGCGTATTGGCAGCAGAAAGCGGCGTCAATGTCGTTTGATGGAAGGGCAATTATTAATGGTAAGCGCGTAAGCTCAGCCTCGGGAGAGGTGTTCGATTGCATCAGTCCAGTCGATGGTCGAATCTTATGTGAAGTGGCCAGTTGTGATCACAAAGATGTGAACGATGCCGTTCGCGTTGCGCGAGAAAAATTTAATAGTGGTGTGTGGGCAGATCGTTCGCCCGCTGAGAGAAAAACCACGTTGCTTAAGTTTGCGGCCTTGATTAAAGAGCACGGTGAAGAGCTGGCTTTGACAGAAACCCTTGATATGGGCAAGCCGATATCCGACTCCACGACCGTGGATGTCAATGCGACGGTTCGAGCGATTCAGTGGACCGCCGAGGCGATCGATAAACTATACGATGAGGTCGCTCCAACTTCCAACAAAGAACTTGGTTTGGTGACTCGTGAACCCGTGGGCGTCGTGGCCGCCATCGTTCCTTGGAACTTCCCTATGATTATGGCTGCATGGAAACTCGCGCCCGCATTGGCGATGGGCAACAGTGTGATTCTGAAACCGTCTGAGAAGTCGCCGCTTACGGCGCTTAAGTTTGCCGAGCTCGCACTTGAGGCTGGAATACCTGAAGGCGTATTGAACGTTCTTCCTGGCTTCGGTCATACCGCTGGAAAGGCGTTGGCGTTGCATGACGATGTCGATACTTTGGTATTTACGGGTTCTACGGCGATTGCAAAGCAGCTCATGGTGTATGCCGGTGAATCGAATATGAAGCGTGTTTGGACCGAGGCGGGTGGTAAGTCGCCGAACATTGTTTTTGCCGATGCGCCTGATTTAGATCGCGCCGCTCAAGCAGCAGCTGCGGCCATTTGCTTCAACCAAGGCGAGGTTTGTACCGCTGGCTCTCGACTGCTCGTCGAAGATTCAATCGCCGATGAGTTCATCGTGAAAGTTCGTGAAGCGGTTGCTCAATGGCAGCCGGGTAACCCGCTCGATCCCAAAACCAACGTGGGAGCGATTGTTGATAAGGCGCAGCAAGGGCGTGTCTTGCAGTACATCGAAACGGGCAAGCAGGAAGGTGCGACACTGGCGCTCGGTGGCGAGTGTTGTTTCCAAGAAACGGGTGGATGTTACATTCAGCCGACGGTATTTGAAGATGTTGTCCCAGCGATGACCATCGCGAAAGAAGAAATCTTCGGTCCGGTACTCAGTGTGATTCGTTTCAAAGATGAAGCAGACGCATTGCGCATTGCCAACGATACCATCTACGGTCTGGCGGCAGGCCTTTGGACCAATGATTTAACTCGTGCACATACGTTTGCACGTAAGCTACGGGCGGGTTCGGTCTGGGTAAATGACTATGACATGGGTGATATGACGGCGCCGTTTGGTGGTTACAAGCAAAGCGGTAATGGCCGTGATAAGTCGCTGCATGCGTTTGATAAGTACTCGGAAATCAAGGCGACCTGGTTTCGCCTATAACTGCCTACGTCCCAAGCGAAGTGAGCACAGAGAGCACGGGCGACAAGAACTCGGCATGAGGGTCGTTAACAACGTTAACATCCTGATGTGATGATCACGTCCGTCGCACATTGCAAGGTCGAGTCAGTCAGTTCGTCCTCTGCTCACTCGTTCTGGGAATACATTCTTCAAAGTTCGCGTTACACTGAAGCTCATAAAATAATAACAGTGACGAACTATCTATGATTAAACGGTATTGGCAGTCGTCGAAGGCGGGTGATATCGCTCGCCTTTCGCTTCATGAAGCCGCTATGTCACCTCTGGCTGACAACTACATTCGAGTCGCGGTGAAGTCTATCGGTTTAAATTTCGCCGACATTTTCGCCTTGAGCGGCTTGTATAGTGCCACACCTCAAGGTCCATTTACTCCCGGGCTTGAGTACAGTGGTTTGGTCATTGAGAGCCGCTCACCCGATTGGCAAGTCGGTGATCGCGTCATGGGGGTGACCCGATTCGGTGGCTACTGTTCGGTTATCGATATCGAGTCGCCTTATTTAACGAAGTTACCGGATGATTGGAGCTTTGATCAAGGTGCTGCGTACCCCGTACAAACATTAACGGCGTACTATGCGCTAAAAGAACTCGGGCAAATCAAACCTCAGCATAAAGTGCTCGTTCAAAGTGCCGCAGGTGGCGTTGGCATTCAGGCGATGCGATTGGTTGAAGCCTTCGGTGCCTTGCCAGTGGGCAGCGTTAGAAGCACGGCGAAGCAGACATTTTTGAATGAGATGGGCTTCGATCACGTGTTGGTCCGTAAGGAGGATTTTAGATCCCAGCTCAATGACGCGAATTTACGCTTCGATTTAGTACTCGATGGCGTCGGTGGGGAAGTTCAAAAGGCATCGTTTGATGCGCTCAATCCTATGGGGCGTCTGGTGGTCTTCGGTGCTGCCGAATTTACGCCAGGAAAACGCCGTCCGAACTATCTTAGAGCCGCATGGCGCTATTTACAGCGCCCAAAGTACGATGTAATGGATATGATCAGTACCAATCGTTCGGTGATGGCTTTTAATCTCATTTGGTTATACGAGCATGTTGAGTATCTATCGGGTCTCATTAAAGACATGAGTTCAATAAACATCGAACCTCCTCATGTGGGGCACATTTTCGATTTTGAGTCGGCACATGAGGCGATTGAAACTCTGCGGCAGGGTAATACGGTGGGTAAGGTTGTCTTGTCGGTGCAGAGTTGTACCGAGGAGAGCAGCTAATGCGTCCTTATGCGGTGATTGGGGCAGGTCCATCGGGGCTAGCGGCGGTAAGGCGGTTGTCTGAAAAAGGCATTGAAGTGGTCGGCTTTGAGGCCCACTCATCCGTGGGTGGGTTATGGGACATCGAAAGCCCGACCAGCACAATGTACGAGACTGCCCACCTGATCTCGTCAAAAACGACGACTCAGTTTGATGATTTTCCGATGTCCGATGACGTTGCTGTCTATCCAAAGCATTCCGAGTTAAAACGCTATTTTGAAGATTACGCCGCGCACTTCGATGTGTCATCGAAGTTTCACTTCAACAGTTGGGTTGAGCGTGTTGAGCCGCTGGAAGATCATTGGCGTTTAACCTATCGCCGCGAGAACGAACTCCACGAACTTGACGTCGAAGGCGTGATTATCGCCAGCGGAACACTTCATCACCCTAAGCGCCTTGATCTGAAGGGTGACTTTTCGGGCGAGCGTCTGCATTCAAGCGACTATCGCTATCCCGAGCAGTTCGATGGCAAACGAGTACTGATCGTTGGGTGTGGTAACAGCGGTTGTGATATTGCTGTTGACGCGGTTCATCGTGCCCGTTCAGTCGATATGTCGGTTAGGCGCGGCTATTACTTTCTTCCGAAGTTCGTGATGGGTAAGCCAACCGACACGCTTGGCGGGCTAATCAAACTTCCCGCTAAAATTAAACAGTGGGTCGACGGTATGTTAGTGCGGCTGATCTCAGGTAAGCCTAGCCAGTTTGGCTTGCCCGATCCCGATTACAAAATGTATGAGTCACATCCCGTTATTAATTCGATGTTTTTGCATCACATAGGACACGGTGATTTAACGGTGCGCCCCTCAATTGATCATGCATCGGGAAACACCGTTTATTTCTCAGACGGAACGGAAGCTGACTATGATCTCATTCTCGAGGCTACCGGCTACGTACTTGACTATCCGTTTATAGATAAGGCTTATCTCAATTGGTCTTCAATGGCTCCCGATCTATACCTCAACATGTTTACGCCTAATTCGGATCGACTTTTTGTTGTCGGCATGGTCGAGGCAGCGGGGCTCGGTTGGCAACCACGCGATCAGCAGGCACGCATCATTGCCTCGTTTATCGCTGGGCGCCGTGCGGGAGACGAGTCTGCCACTGACTTATGGAACGAAGTTAAAACCGGAGACTATCCGTCTCTAAACGCCGGACTGAATTATCTAGAACTTGAACGGATGTCGTTTTACGTCAATAAACAAGCTTATATTTCTGCGCTTAACGCGGCCGAGAAGGCGTTGGGTGATTGTTAATGGCCGTTGAGTTTATCTACGTTATGAACGCGATTCTGGCATTCATGATGTTCGGTATTGCGCTAAGTCTATCCGTCGATGACTTTCGACGCGTCGCTACGATGCCACGTGCAATTGGCGTTGGGCTAGCGGCCCAGTTCATCGCTTTACCGATGCTGAGTTATATAGTCACCGTGGTCTTTGAGTTATCACCCGCAATGGCGCTAGGCGTCATCTTAGTGGGGTGTTGCCCCGGTGGGAACTTCTCTAATCTCATGACGTTCATTGCCCGAGGCAACACGGCGCTTTCTGTCTCGATGACAGCCGTCTCAAGTATGCTTGCGGTCGTTGCTCTGCCGTTAAACTTCAGTTTTTATGCGTCGCTGAATCCAGCCACAATGGAGCTACTCACATCGATCGAAGTGGGAGCAGGTAGCATTATTGGCTACGTCGTTTTAGTGTTGTTAATACCGTTACTCGCCGGTTTATCGGTGAGGCGTTTAAAGCCCCAATTAGCTGAACGATCGGTTGTTTTTTTTCGACGGCTGTCGCTCATACTCCTTTCGACCTTCGTGGTTGTGGCGCTTGCCGCTAACTGGGATCGTTTTATCGAATTGTTTTCTGTCTCCGTATTGGTGGTGATCTTACATAACCTATTGGCATTATCGACGGGTTTCTTTCTTTCGACCTTAGTTAAACTGAATGCTAGAGATCAGCGTGCAGTCACGCTTGAGACGGGCATTCAAAACTCTGGATTGGGTCTTGGGTTAATCCTCACCTTTTATTCGAGTTATGCTGAAATGCTGATTATCGTGGCTGCATGGAGTATTTGGCATTTAATGAGCGGTATCAGCTTAAGTGTGTTTTGGAGTAGACGCGCTCCACGGGAGGGGCAGTCATGAGGGTCTTAATCACGGGATGTAAAGGCTATATCGGCTCGGCCCTAATTGAGAAACTTGCGATACATCATGAGATCTTCGGCATCGACGTCGTTGCGTCGGACGGCAACGAACTTTACCAATATGCGTGCTGTGATATTCGTGATCCGAGGTTAAGTGACATCGTGGCCCAGTGGGAGATCGAGGTCGTTGTGCACTTAGCGAGTGTCATGATTCCAGGACAAGACGAATCGCTTGAATACGATATTGATGTCAACGGCACTCAGAATGTCGTGAATGCCTGCGTTCGGAATCGAGTGTCACAGCTATGTGTCACCAGTTCAGGCGCGGCTTACGGCTACTATCCGGATAACCCACCTTGGTTGTCTGAGGAGGACGAGCTTCGTGGTAATCGCGCGTTTTCTTACGCATGGCACAAACGATTGATCGAAGAGATGATCGCTCGGACGGTAGCCGAACAACCTTGGATGAAGGTGCTCGTTTTCCGTCCTGGCACAGTGTTGGGCAGCCGCACTCGCAATCAAATAACCAAACTATTCGACGCTAAGTTTGTGCTGGGTATTATCGGTTCTAAGTCTCCATTCGTATTCATTTGGGATCAAGACGTCGTTGACATCATGGTGCAGGGAGTAGAGCAAGGGGCTAGCGGTGTCTATAACTTGGCTGGTGACGGATCGCTCGATATTACATACATTGCGAAGCGGCTGGGAAAACCCATACTGTGGCTTCCCAGTTGGCTACTTCGTGGTGTACTGGGTGTTGCTCGTGGGTTTGGTTTAACGCACTACGGGCCAGAGCAAGTCGACTTTTTGCGATACCGTCCAGTACTGAGTAACCAAAAGTTGAAAGACGTGTTTGGTTACGAGCCCAAGAAAACATCGCTCGAAGTATTCGATTACTTTGTTTCCCAACGTCAGAAATTAGGGGGCGAAGAGTAAGCTATGATCGCGGGGTTAGACACACCAATCTATATCGCCTTGTTTGTCATCATATTTATGGCTTACGGCATCGGTGCGATGACGGGGTTCGGAAGTATCGTACTGGCTTTGAGCGCCGGTGCGCTGGTTTATGACCTGCAACAGTTGTTAGTCATTTTAGTGCCGTTAACCCTGGTCATGAATTTTCCGATGGCCTGGTTGAATCGTCACTATATCGGTTGGCAATTACTGTTGAAGACGGTTCTGCCATTAATGCTGGTTGGCTTGGTACTCGGTTATTTAATTCCCAGTTGGCTAAACTCAGACGGGGTTAAGCTGGTCTTTGCCGCGCTGGTGGCGTTATTCGCAGTTCGATCATTGCGTTCTATTCAGCCAAGGCAATTATCAACCGCCGCTCGCCGTATTTGTTTGGTTGGCGCGGGCGTTATTCACGGTATGTTTGCTTCTGGCGGCCCCTTATTAGTCTACGCGCTCGCTAAGTCTCAGATTTCCAAATCGGTCTTTCGAGCGAGCTTAATTGTTGTTTGGCTGGTTCTCAACTGCATGTTAACGCTTATGTACGTAACTGACGGCCGATTGTCACCCGCTCTAAGTAGCGTATTCGGATTGGCACCGGCAGTTGTACTCGGGGCAATCGTTGGAAATTGGCTGCATCATAAAGTCGACGAACAGCGATTCATGAACATTGTGTTCATCGTTTTACTGATCGTTTCAATGATCTTGATGCTACGTTCGTTGTTTAATTTACTTGGCTTAACGGAGTAATAAATTTGGTCACCGATCAAGTCACGAAGAATAATCGTAAATGGTGGTTCATCGGCATGGGTATTGGCGCGCTTATGCTGGCAAGCTTTATCCTGCCATTCTATTTTCTATACGCCTCGATCAAGGGGGATGCCTATCAATTGTCTTTAGAGTCGATAAAGACACACCCCGACATAGTGGCGTCGATTGGTCTTCCTATCGAGCCATCTTGGTGGGTGTTGGGTAATGTAAATACCGACTTCGACGGCAATGGCCGTGCGATACTTCATTATGAAATCGACGGATCGATTCGTCATGGGACCGTATTTGTCTCGGCGATTAAAACGAAGCATCAATGGCAGCTGTTGGACTTGCGTGTTGACGTGAGTGGCTCAAACTCAGCGATCGTGGTAATCAAAAATGGGCATGCTCAGGCATCGAAAAACCAAACGACCCTCTGAGGGGGGTATAAAATTTACGAGGAGATAATGGAGATGTATTATTTTTGGTTTGTTGTGGTGCTATTGATGGCGCCAGTGGCGTTGGCAGATGAGCCCGACTTTATCGACGGTTATGGCCGATATTTCGAGGTGTCAGCCGATGTGGCGATACCGGAAGGCACACATTTTAAGGTTGCGTTCGACGTTGCAAAAACGGAAGTAGGAGAATTCAGTGGAGCGATCAATAGTGCCGCGCGCTTCTATAATATGCATTTAGCGCATGGTGTTGCAGAAGACGAGATGACACTAGCAGTCGTCTTGCACGGCGCGGCAACTCACGAAGTTATGAATGCGGACGCCTATCGTAACCGCCACGATACGGAAAATGCGAACATAGGTTTAATCGAGGCGCTAATTTCGGCGGGCGTCAGGGTTATCGTATGCGGGCAGTCGGCCGCCTATCATGAAGTCAAAAAAGACGACATGATCGACGGCGTTGAGGTTGCGCTTTCGGCAATGACAGCGCATGCGCTGTTAGTAAGGGAAGGGTATACCACCAACCCATTTTAGTTTGGGCTAAGCTCGAACCTGGCCAGAGCCTCTCACCACGAATTTTTCTGTTGTGAGACTCTCAAGCCCCATTGGGCCATAAGCGTGGAGCTTGGTTGTTGCTATGCCAATCTCAGCGCCTAGGCCCAGCTCCCCCCCATCTGAAAAGCGCGACGACGAATTATGCATCGTTACCGCTGCATCAACCGACTGAATAAACTGATCAGCGCGTTGTTGGTCTTCTGTGCAAATAACTTCAGTGTGCTGGCTGCCGAACTGATCGATATGGTCGATCGCTTCGTCCAGAGAGGAGACGACGCGTATAGCGATCTTCTTCGCCAGGTACTCCTGACCAAAGTCGTTTAGCTTAAGGACTTTGTCAACGGCACTAAGTTCGCTGGTTCTATCGCAACCGAAAATTTCGACACCGTAGTGACGAAGATGTTGAACTGCGACGTTTAGAAAGTCGTCGGCAATATCTTGATGCACGACTAATCCTTCAAGTGCGTTGCAAACGCCGACACGCTGTGTTTTACCGTTAATTAATAGGTCAAGCGCCATGGCGAGATCTGCTGACTTATCGACGTATAAGTGGCAGACTCCTTGGTAGTGCTGAATGACTGGAATACGGCTGGTCTCATTGACGAAGTCGATTAATGTGGTGCCACCTCGAGGAATGACCAAGTCGATATCCTCATCACGTTTCAGAAGTGTGCTCACAACTGAGCGGTCTGAGGTCGAGATGGATTGAACCGCATGTTTGTCGATGCCAAACTCGACGAGTGTTGCTTGGATGATGTCAGCGAGTACACGGTTTGAATTCGCTGCTTCTTTGCCCCCTTTGAGGATAATGGCATTACCTGACTTAAACGCGAGTGATGCAGCCTCAACGGTAACGTTAGGGCGACTCTCGTAAATCATTAAAATAACGCCAATCGGAATTCGTTTCTTTAAAACTTCGATACCACTTTGCTGCAAGCCGAGTGATCGTTGTACGCCCACCGGATCATTTAAGTCTGCTACTTCTCGCAGTGAATCGGCCATGCTTTTGATACGTTCTTCGTTCAGCCGAAGACGGTCGATCATCGCCGCCGACAGGTTTTGGGATTTCGCAGTATTGAGGTCCTTCGAATTCGCCTCAATGATTTGATCGCTAGCAGAGCTTAGACGCTCCGCAATCGCTTTTAAGACGGTATTTTTCTGTTCGGTAGTCAGTGTACGCAAGGTACGCGCTGCGAATTTCGCTTGCTCACTGATATGTGCTGCACTCGTGGTTTTCATTGGAATAATGCTCCTTCTGCAGGATTAATGAGTTGCTCCGCACTCAAAGGTGTGATGATCGCGTCGAGGTCGATACGCTGCAACAGCTTTAAGGTACAGGAGCTGTAGTTTGAGACACCCTTTGCGATTTTTAGGCCAGCAGATGTGTGAACTTCAATCGTGTCACCCACGTTAAAGTCGCCCTGGATGGTTTTGATGCGGTTCTCATCGAGTAAGGGCTCGACTTCTAAGGCACCTTTATCAACGGTAGACTTGCCGCTGTCGACGACAATAGTGCCCGCGGTGGGTGCAGTGTGACGCCAGTAGTGCTCGGGATCACTGAGTGGTTTAACGCTTGGTTCAAATAACGTACCAGGGTTATTGCCATTCAAAAGCTGGGTGAATGCATCCTCGTCAAAGCCGTTGATGAGATAGGTGGTTACTCCCGATGAGGCCGCTTTCTCGACGGCTTGAATCTTCGTAATCATGCCACCCGTACCCATGGATGAGTTAACATCACCGGCCATCGCTCGGATGTCATCAGTAATAGACTTAACAATGCTGAGTTTTCTCGCATCAGGCGAGGAGGCCGGTGGAGCGGTGTAAAGACCGTCAATATCACTGCACAGTATGAGCGTGTCAGCATTAGCAGCGGTGGCAATCATCGCTGACAAGTTGTCGTTATCACCGACACGCGATTGTTTGGTGGAAACCGAGTCATTCTCGTTAACGATCGGCAATATTCCCTCCGTCAGAAGTTCATCCAAGGTCTTTCGAATACTTTGAAAACGACCGATGTTACTGAGGTCTTGGTGTGTCATCAGCATTTGCGCGCAAGGCATTGCAAGCATCTCCGACCACATTGAGATCATATTCGTCTGACCTGCAGCGGCCTGAGCTTTGCGCCGTTCGATTTGATTAAACGTTGGAGAGTTGAACATTCCTTTTGCCGCGGCCACTGCCCCAGATGATACTAAGATCACCTCGGTACCGTTAGCTCGCAGCGTGTTAATAAACGCTGCGATGGGCTTCATAAATTTGGTAGAACAACCATTTTCGTCAGGCGCAATAAGGGCGCTTCCGACCTTAATCACAAGTCTTGTTGATTTCATAATCTATGCCGTTTTTATTTGCTGCTTGAGTAAATCAATTGAATCATTCGCACGTGATAAGTCCGCCGCATTGAAGGTCAGCTTGGAGACAACCACGAGGATTATGGTGCTAACAAGGAAGCCTGGAACCATCGCATAAATGACGCCCTGAGTGGCTACCCCACCGATGGTAAACGGACCGTAGATCCATGCGATCACCACAGTCCCGCCCGACAACATCGAGCTAATCGCTGCTGTGCCTGTCGTCTTAGGCCAGCAGAGACTTGCGATCATTAGAGGTCCAAAGGCTGCTCCAAAACCTGCCCACGCATGGCTTACCATGGTCAGTACGTTGTCTGCACTCGCAAGGGATAGCAGTAGTGCTGCGACAGCCACTGCGATAACACCCAGGCGGCCAACCAACAACTCGGTTCGCGAGTTGAATGACATTGAGGGGATTGCCTTGGCGATATCCTCAGTTAGGGCGCTCGATGAAACGAGTAACTGAGACGAGATCGTACTCATTATTGCGGCTAACACAGCGGCCAGAAGGAAACCGCCGATCAGAGGGTGAAATAGCACCTGTGCTAGATGGATAAAGATGGTTTCGGGATCGGTCAAGCCGGTTCCAAACTTGGTCACGTAAGCGACGCCGACAAATCCGGTCAGAAGTGCGCCCGTTAGAGTGACCGTCATCCAAAACATTCCAATTCGACGAGCTTTCGGGATTTCCGACACTGACCTAATTGCCATAAAGCGCACAATGATGTGAGGCTGGCCAAAGTAACCCAGCCCCCATGCGAGCGCCGAGATTAATCCAAGCGCTGTGACAGAGCTTAGCGACTCGGAGAGAGACGGTATCTGAGAAAGGGCAATTGAATTCACTTCGCCAACACCATCGAAGCTCAACGTTGCCGCGATTGGAATCATAAGGAGCGCGATGAACATAATGACGCCTTGAACAAAGTCGGTAACACTCACGGCGAGAAATCCGCCGACAAAGGTGTAAGCCACGACGATAGAGGCAGTAATGAACGCTCCGAGCGCAAAGCTGGTGCCAAACATTGCTTCAAATAACTTGCCGCCTGCAACGAGACCTGACGCAGTGTAAAAGGTAAAGAAAACTAACGTTGTAGCTCCTGCGATTAGCTGCAAGCTTAATTGCTTGTCGGGAAAGCGACGACCCAGAAATGTAGGAACGGTTAAAGCATCGTCGTACATTTCGGTCATTACTCTGAGTCGGGGGGCGATCACTATATAGTTCATCCACGCCCCCGTTATAAGTCCGAGTGCAATCCAGAGAGTATCAAATCCGCCAAGATACATCGCGCCAGGTAGTCCCATGAGCATCCATCCGCTCATATCTGAAGCCCCGGCCGAAAGTGCCGTTGTAGCAGGGCCGACTTGACGGCCACCTAGAAGGAAACCATTGATGTTAGAGTTGGCGGTACGAAATGCGAGCAAGCCGATGCCGAGCATTACCATGCAGTAGATGGTAATTGCCAGCACGGTGTAAATATTTAAGACCATGTAGCTATAAGGTTTCGCTTAGCTTGAGTAAATCGAGATAGAGAGGTTTTCGATAAGAAACCGATCGTGATGACGGAGATCATAAAAAATGCAGCACTGAGGCGTACGGTGAAGATGATCTTTCGGTTAAATGAACGTAGAACCCGTTTGAGCAGGTTGAAGCTACGCTTTCGAGCGTTAGAACGCATGTAAACTCCTAGGTGTCGTTGTCT
>JABXIR010000021.1 GCA_013372965.1 Gammaproteobacteria bacterium | reverse complement strand
CCCATAGATAATCCAACTAAATGAAATGGGCCATCAAAAAGCGCGAGAGCCGAGTCGGACATGCTCTCGATGGAGTTATGCTCAGGGAGGTACTTGAGTACCTTCGCATGGATCTCGGGGAAGTGGCTCAACTGCGGTTCGAACAGGCGCTCGTCGCACAGCGAACCGGGTAGAAATACCACTGACGGATAGGATGACAATGTTTCGCCCTCGTGTGGAGGCGATTAAGCGCTCGCCCCATCAATGTATTTACCTGCAAATAACCGCTTTTCGGCAGGCAATGTAATGTCTTCGATACGTTCAAGCAGCATGCTAACCGTCGCCTCAATCATGCGATCCAGCGGTTGCTCGATCGTGGTTAGTTGGTACGCATGCCACTGTCCAACGGTGATCCCGTCGAAACCAACCACCTTGACGTCTTCTGGCACGGCTAAATCGGCGCCTCTGAGCGTATCGATACAGGCGATCGCCATAACATCGTTCGCACATACGAAGGCGTCGGGCAGTGAGCTACCGTCAATGACTTGCTGCGTCAATCTAACACCTGACTCGTAAGTGTAATCGCCACCTAGTACGCTCATGCTCAATCGGTGTAATTCGATCTGTTCAGTCGCCCCACGAAGTCGCTCGCGAGCGACAGCGGAGTCATCGGGGCCGGACAAAACAACAAAGCGCTTTGCGCCATCTCGCACCAATCGATCAATGAGTATCTTCACACCTTCAGCGTGATCACACCCAACGGTCGATACAGCGGAATCGTTGCAGATCCGATTGTAAAAGACGAGCGGGATACCACGTTTCGCGCATCGCTGGATTTCAGCTTCAGAAAACGGCGCCGAAGCGATAATACCATCGACTTGATACTGCCAAATCTGATCGAGAACGACCGTCATGTCACTTTGGGGCCCGACCGTAAATAGCAAAATATGGATATCATGCTTTGCCAGATGCTCGTTTAGACGAGACGTCATCTCGGGATAGTTTAAAGTAGTGAACTCAGTAATCACGACCGCCACGATATTCGAGCGTCGCGTAATCAGGCCTCGAGCAATCGCATTCGGCTGATAACCGAGTTCATCGGCTGCTTTTCGAACTTTTTCTCGCGTCTTCACAGAGACACTAGCGCCCGTTTTAAAGCAACGAGAAACGGCAGATTGAGACACGCCCGCCAAGCGAGCGACATCGTAGGATGTTGCTCGCTTTGACGAAACCTGAGGGACTAACTTGTTATTATTTCCCGAGTTTTTTTCCATATCGTTCCACGCGAATGTCGGCCTGCGCCTTATGCCCCGCGAAACCTTCTACCGCACATAAGCGAGAACAATACTGGCCAATGTGATGTGAAGCTTCCTCAGTGAGACGCTGATAAGTACAGGTTTTGATAAATTTACCAACCCATAAACCGCCAGTATAACGCGCTGCTTTCTTTGTGGGTAGTGTATGGTTTGTACCCACGACTTTATCGCCGTATGAAACGTTGGTTTCAGGACCAACAAACATCGCGCCGAAATTACTCATGTTGTTAAGGAAGAAATCAGGATCCTTCGTCATGACTTGCACGTGCTCATACGCGAGATCATCGGCCACTTGAACCATCTCTTCGTAGGTGTCACACAAAATGATCTGACCGTAATCTTCCCAAGCTTTACCAGCGATATCTGCGGTCTCTAGAACCGTCAACTGTCGCTTGATGGCCTCTACCGTGTCCTCGGCGAGCTGCTTCGAGTTGGTTAGCAGCACTGCTGGAGAGTTCGGTCCGTGCTCCGCCTGACCAAGAAGATCCGTCGCACATAGTTCGCCATCGACCGTGTCGTCAGCGATAACAAGGGTTTCAGTCGGTCCTGCAAACAAGTCAATACCCACTCGACCGAACAACTGACGCTTAGCTTCAGCAACGAAGGCATTACCTGGACCAACGAGCATGTCGACGGGTGCAATGGTTTCGGTACCGATCGCCATTGCGCCGACGGCCTGGACACCACCGAAGCAATAGATCTCATCCGCGCCCGCCATGTCCATAGCAACTACGATTGCTGGGTGTGGCACACCGTTAAATGGTGGTGCGCACGCGATAACACGTGGAACACCCGCGACTTTCGCTGTGACGACACTCATGTGAGCAGACGCCACAAGCGGGTACTTACCGCCTGGCACATAGCAACCAACGCTGTTCATCGGAATATTTTTGTGGCCAAGAATGACGCCAGGAAGTGTTTCTTCTTCGACGTCCTTCATTGAATTGCGCTGAATTTGTGCGAAGTTACGCACCTGGGCTTGAGCGAAACGAATATCCTCGATGACTTGCTCGTCGAGTGAATCGTAGGCACCTTGAATCTCTTCCGCAGTTAAACGAAAAGACTTGTCCGTTGGCCAACCATCAAATTTTTCCGCGTACTCATGAACGGCTGCATCGCCTTTAGCTTCGATATCGCCTAGGATGTTTTCAACAATCTCACGTACCTTACGGTCGTTGTCTGCTGCCTGCTCTACGCTGATACCTTCTTTTAAGTAAGTGATCATAACTGCCTCAAAAAATCGTCGTTTTTATGAAAGTACATGAAGATTAAACCCGTTTGACTTCGAATGCAATATTTGAACATTAAGTTACTTTTGTGTTTAATCATAGTATCGCTATAAAGCTAATGAATATGGGAATGACAACCAAATGACTTCGAATTCATTCGAGTGCTACAGTAATTCGCTACTCAGCAACAAAACCGCATTGATCACCGGCGCAGGGAAAGGCATCGGTAAAGCCTGTGTCGAAGCTTTCATTCACGCCGGCGCTAGCGTGATTGCAGTAGCTCGAACCGCCTCCGATCTCGATGAACTCTCATCACGTTTTGGCGATCGGCTCATCCCTTGGGTCATGGACGCAACCTCCGACGCGTTTTTGGAACGGATTGCTCAGCACCCTCAAATTGATGTTTTGATCAACAACCTAGGAACCAATAAACCTCAGTCACTGCTTGATTTGACGGATGAAGCCCTTGATACCATGTTAGACCTCAATCTGCGCACGCTTTTCCGCGTGACCCGCGCAGTCGTTCGATCCATGCAAGATCGCAATATCGGCGGGTCTATTGTTAACATCGGTTCTCAGATGGGCCATATTGGCTCACCGAATCGCTCAGTTTATTGCGCCACCAAGCACGGTGTAGAAGGTCTCACAAAAGCACTCGGTGTAGAATTGGCCCCGCTCGGCATTCGAGTCAACTCGATCGCGCCAACATTCATCGAAACACCAATGACTGCACCGATGTTGAATGATCCGGAGTTCAATCAATTTGTCTTAGATCGCATACCACTCGGACGAGTCGGCCAAGTTGAGGAAGTGGCTAATGCGGCGGTGTTCTTAGCATCCAGAGCGAGCTCTTTAACCACCGGAAGTTGTCTGAAAGTCGATGGCGGCTGGACTGCGCAATAATTCTTAGGGCACGCCGTGCCCTTTACTCGCAACCCAAACTCGATACCAATCTTCTCGACTCAGATTCAACTCGTAGCCGCGCTGTAGTTCTTTCAGACGGCTTATGTTAGACGTACCCGCAATGATTGAGAATTGAGCGGGGTGCTTTGCAACCCAAGCCACAGCGAGCTGAGCTAAGCTCGCCCCGTACTCGATCGATAGCTCGCGCAGAGTTTCCACGACTCGCGTCGCGGTATCATCGCTTGGATTGAACAGCTCACCACCCGCCATCGGCGACCAAGCCATCGGCCTCCGCTTGAGCCCGTGCAGGCGATCCACTGACCCATCGTCTAAACACCCAAATCGCAACACATTGCACTCGACTTGATTCGTCTCCAACGGCAACGAAGCGCAGGCGGATTGCAACAAGTCGAATTGATGCACATTAAAGTTGGACACTCCGAATCGTTTTACCTTGCCAGCAGAGCGCAACTGCTCGAAGCAATCGGCGACCTCGAAAGGATCGAGCAAAAAGTCCGGACGATGAAGAAGGAGGCAGTCGAGTTGTTCGACACCCAATCTTTCCAAGCTATTATCGACCGAAGTCTTAATATGCTCGGCAGACGTATCATAGTGATTGATCTTACGATTCGGGTAACTATTTGAGGTTAGCTTGATGTCACATTTGCTCACGACACGAACCTTTGCTCTTAGCGAGGCATCATACCTTAACGCTTCACCGAAGAGTGCTTCACAACGATAGTCTCCATAGATATCGGCGTGGTCACACACATCAACCCCCAAGTCGACATGCTGATGAATAAATCGGCTCAACTCGCTCGGGGTCATCCCCCAATCAGAGGCGCGCCAGTATCCCTGAACTAGATCAACAGAGCGGTCGTTTCGACTGAACATGGTATTCCTCGCAGTGTTTAATGAATGTTGTTTCTAACCTGAGAAACCAACTTATCGATGTCATCGCGTGGAACATCCAACATGACGGACATTTGCTCAGCAATTAGGATCGCGCCTTCGCGCATTTCAGGAACAACGTGATTGGCCCCGAGCGACACCAGCGATTCGAGGCCGAAGTG
>JABXIR010000177.1 GCA_013372965.1 Gammaproteobacteria bacterium | reverse complement strand
TTAGAGATGAACGCATCGCCTCATCGTCGTCAACAATGTAGATCACTGCATCGCTAGGTTGGTTTGCTTCCATAGTTTGATCACTCCTTCATGTCGCGGTTCTTCGCGATCGGTAATTTTAATTCGAATACTGCGCCACCGCCCTCTTGGTTATACGCAGTTAATTGCCCTTTATGTGATTGGACGATCGAGTAGCTTATCGACAGTCCAATACCCATCCCAGACGCTTTTGTGGTGTAGAACGGGTGGAAAATTCGTTTCAGAGCATCTTCGGATAGCCCCGGTCCGTTATCGCTAACCTTAATCGTCACCCAGGGATCCGCTACTTCCAGCGATATATCAACTTTACCGTCCTCTTGGCGAGAAGACGCCACGGCCTCGAGTGCGTTTCGAATTAGATTGATCAACACTTGTTGAATCTGCACCGCATCCGCTCGAACCTTAACGTCTGTCTTCGCCGCATAAATGTTAAGCGGTAAATCGAGATTTCTTGCGTCGACCATTCCGAGCGCAACCGACTCAGACACAAGCGATTCGGGATCAACAAGCTCTGTGTTCGTGCCGCTTTTGTTAACAAACTCTCTCAGTCGGCGAATCACTTCTCCAGCACGTCGTGCTTGTTTCGCTATTTGCTCTAACGCTTCTTCAAACATCTCGCGATCGAGGTTCTCAGCTGACAATAAGGTACGACTGGCCTGAGCGTAAGTGGTAATAGCCGAGAGTGGCTGATTAATTTCGTGGGCAATCCCTGCCGCCATTTCACCCATGGTATTCAAGCGCGCGACGTGGGCAAGGTGATCGCGACTATCACGAATCGCTTTTTCAGCCTGACGAAGATCTTTCTCGTAACGTTTTCGGTCGGTAATGTCTACCAAGGTAACCAACAACGCATCACGCTCATCAAGCTGGATCTTCCGCATCATCACTTCCAGCTCGAGCAATCGCCCACTGGCTGACTTTGCACTCCACAAAAAATACTGGGGTGCCCCCTGCCAAGCCAGCTCAATTACCTTGATGGGATCGACGATATGTTCTTCTGCGGAATTAAATTCGGTTAAATCTAAGCCAATCAGCCGCCATTTTGGTATATCGAGAATCATCGCGGCACGATCATTGCATTCAATGACTTCAGGCGACAGCAATAAGACACCCTCGTTTGCATTATCGAATAGCGTCCGATACTTCGCTTCGTTTTCCTCTAGGTCAACGATGATGGGACGGCTTAAGCGATAAAAAACCCAACCACCAATTGAGGTCAAAAAAATCGCCGCGATCACAGCAGAAATTGCTGCGCTTATGAAAGGTTGACGAATTTCATCCATCTGAAGCGTTAATACGAACGCTACCTCCCACTCAGCAATGCTCGAAAACGCTTTGACTCGCGCGTCCTCGGTATCGGAGTCCAGTACCACTAGTCCGTGCCCACCGTTTAGAGCGGCATTAACAACACGATCATCAAGAAGATAACGCGGATGAGATACCGTTTCGCCATTCGGCAACAGCCAAAAAACCATTTCACCGTCAGCAAATACCACCTGAAATTCACCAGTGGATTGATTGATTGGAAGAGTTTGACGTTCGAATTGCTGATAGACACGTTCAAGCACTACCCGACGCGATTCAATCTGCCAGTCTGGCTGATCGTAAAGCATTCTCTCGAATAGCAACGCTTGATTATCAACGTAGCTCGATAAAACGTATTGATTTTGATACGCAACGCTTCGGAACAAAGTGAAGAGCGTAAACAAAACAACAGCGATCGAGACCGTGATAAGCACAACGATCAAGCCGAGCATACGTGCTCTGTAGTGGCGCCTTACTTTCACTTATTCCCCTTGTTTAATCACTCGAAACGGTTGAAAATAACGTCTTCGCTTTCTCGAGTTTAACGATGGCACTCTTAATATTTGATTCGGGCTTTGGTGGCCTCAGTATTCAGCAAGCCATGAAACAACGCTACCCAGAGCTATTGATTCATCAATTTGCCGATCATGCCCACCTGCCCTACGGTACAAAATCTCCGAGCTTTATTAGCCATCGGCTAACCACTGTTGTACCGCAGTTAATTCAAAAGTTAGAGATCGATACGGTCGTTGTTGCTTGCAACACAGCAAGCACCCATGCTCTAAGTGAACTTAGACAGCGTGTCCGCCAACCGGTCATCGGTGTCGTACCAGCGATTAAACCCGCCGCCCAATTAACCCATTGTAATCATATCGTTGTCCTCGCAACAACAGCTACCGTTAACAGTACCTATACTCAGCAGTTGATCGACGATCACGCTTCGAGTATCAAGGTAACTCTCGTCGCTGCCGATGGATTAGTTTCGTTCGCTGAAGAGAAAATTGTCTTGGGCCACATTGATACAACACAGCTGTCAAAATACGTCGCTGAACTGATAGCAGGAATCAGCGAGTTCGATACGATGGTTCTAGCGTGTACTCATTTTCCTTTGTTAAAAGAAGAGCTAAGTGCTTTTTTACCAAACCACATTCGATTAATTGATTCGGGCGATGCAGTTGCTCGTCGACTCAGTGACGTTGCTCCTTCTCAATCGAGTCGCGTTGCTCCCGCGACCTTCATCAGTTCTGCACCACTCTCACTAACCACTCACGACGCCATCAAACGTTTCGGATTTGACCAAGTAGAATTACTTTAAGGCCGTTGTTGTTCATAACTAATCGTTATTACCGCTAGTCTAAGAGGTTGCTTTTCCAAGCGTAACCACCTCGCTATAGTGTAGGTAAGATGAATGCTGATATGACGTGGTAATTATGACAGCCGTAGACAATTTAAATATCCTCAGCCAACAGGTGCTAACGTCGCCTGATGCGCTTCAAAAAAACATTCCAATTACAGCCAAGGCCGAAGCAGTGGTCTCAGAGGCTCGTAAGACGATCCAAGACATTCTCGATGGTAAAGACCATCGTATTCTCGTTGTCGTCGGACCGTGCTCAATTCACGATGTCGATGCAGCCATTGATTATGCGCACCGCCTCAAAGCGCTCGCAGACGAGCTGAGCGATACATTGTATATCGTCATGCGTGTCTATTTCGAGAAGCCACGGACAACCGTCGGCTGGAAAGGCCTAATCAACGATCCTCACCTCGATGACTCATTCAAGATTGAGGAAGGACTTCACATCGGTCGTAAGCTTTTACAAGATGTTCTTGAGATCGGCCTTGGAACGGCAACTGAGGCTCTAGATCCCATTTCACCGCAATACCTTCAAGACTTAATCGCCTGGTCTGCGGTTGGCGCAAGAACCACTGAGTCTCAGACGCACCGTGAAATGGCGAGCGGACTGTCCTCACCGGTTGGTTTCAAAAACGGCACTGACGGCTCTTTGGGTGTGGCGATTAATGCATTGCAATCTTCAGCGAACCCACACCGATTCTTAGGTATCAACAAAGAAGGACAGGTCGCGATCATTCACACACAAGGCAATCAATATGCTCACGTCGTATTACGCGGTGGTAATGGCAAACCTAATTACGATAGCGTTTCCGTACAAGTCTGCGAGCGTGAACTGAGAGCCGCGGGCATTGAGCCAAACTTAATGATTGATTGCAGTCACGCAAACTCCAACAAAGACCACAACCTTCAACCACTCGTGCTGAGTAATGTCACTCATCAAATCATTGACGGAAACACATCAATTATGGGCGTCATGATCGAATCTCATATTCACGGCGGCAACCAGAAAATTCAGGCTGACCGAGATTCACTCGAATACGGTGTATCGATTACGGACGCATGTATTAATTGGGAAACAACCGAAGAAGCGCTGCGCGACATGTCGACAAAATTACGTGATGTCCTGCCCACTCGCGGGCGGTAAATTACTCTAGAAAGATAAAAAGTCGCCCAATTGGGCGACTTTTTTATTTGAAATATGCGTTAGAGGTATCGGTATGATCCGTTACGTCTCTAACCCCTTTCAACTCAGGGATCTTATCTTGCAAGGTTTTCTCGACGCCTTGTTGAAGCGTGACATCGACCATGCCACACCCTTGGCAGCCTCCGCCAAATTTAAGCACCGCGACCATATTTGTATCGACTTCGACCAGCGACACAACGCCTCCGTGCGACGCCAGCCCAGGATTAACTTCGTTATACAGTACGTAATTGATTCGATCTTCGATAGGAGAATCATCACTAACCTGTGGCATCTTTGCGTTGGGCGCTTTGATGGTCAATTGACCACCCATACGATCTTCGGCGAAATCAACCACTGCATCCGTTAAAAACGGTATGGAGCGAGCCTCAAAGAACATGCTGAAACGTTCTAATGGCATTTCAATGTCGTCGTCTTCTTGTTCACCTGGTCGACTATAGGCGATACATGTCTCCGCAGATGGCGTACCGGGTGATTGAACGAACATCCGTACGCCCATACCCTCACAGTCTTGCTTATCGAGCAAATCCGCGAGATAGTCATGAGCAGACGGGGTAACGGTAACGGCAACCATAATTTAATAACTCCTACAATTTCGCGTATTCTACTTCAAACGCGAGACGATAAAAACACCAAGAATTTGAGGGGTATTCGATGAAGAACGAAAAGAATCAACAAAGCTTTGCGGCGGCTGTCAAAAGCGCACTTCAAGCATTCATAGGGGTACAAAAAAGAGAAAACTTAGAACAAGATTTTAAACAGCAAAGCCCGCTACCGTTTTTGGTAGCCGGCCTTTTACTGGCAACAGCGTTTGTCACAACACTCATCATTATCGTCAATGTTGTGTTAAGCCGATAACTAGTGGAACGGCGTCTCGTTATTGCCGGTCGCCGAAAGTAACCGAGACAAACCGCGGAAGAAATTACTCTTCTCGCTTTCGCCTAATACGCTAATGAAGCGTTCTTCGTTTTGCTTCGCCGTCGTAATTAACTTAGGCACTAAGTTTTTGCCACGCGTAGTAAGCTCGATGTTAATTGAGCGACGATCGGCGTTTTCACGACTGCGTGCGACCAAGCCCTTAGCTTCTAAGCGATCGACTAAACGGGTTATTGCAGACCGGTCTACACCGATGTGCTGAGCGATCTGGGCAGGCGTTTTTGCACGATCAAAGTAGACTGCGTTTAGAACCATCCACTGTGCCCAACTGACGCCATGCTCGGCCACTGCCCCGTTAAAGGCTTCTTGCATTTGTGTTGCTAAGCGTCCTAGCCAGTAGATTGAACTACTGTGTAAATCCATGTCTTTCGAATCTGAGCTCATAAAGTTTGACCTACATAAAAAGAGAACTAAAACCGTGCTACCTTGCGGATTGATTCCATAAGCCGCATTTCGGTAATCGAGGCACTTTTACTAAAGTGCCCGATTGCACCAAGAATTAAGATAAACCCTGTAACCAAACAATAGCTGTAGTTACGAAAATCGCAATTAAAACTACTGCAGCGAAGGCATCTACTTTTGCATCTTGGTTTTTTTCGTCGATGTTAGTCACGCGTCGAACTCCGTCTGTCCATTTACTTGTCGTTAGACCGATCGATAACAGCCTCGGTACGGTCATTATAACCGTTAATAAAGACTGATCAATAATCGCACATCTACGTACCCCCGACGGGTCACTATATAGAAAGGGGCTCTTTTAATTACTAAAAATTCTATAAATAGAATATTTACGAATTTTTTAGAATAAGGTTTTCCTGATACGGTGAGAACACAGATTGGAGTTTATCTATGTACGCTTACACCACCCAAGATCGAGAAGTTATTGAAAGGCGAGCCACGCAGTTTCGAGACCAAACTACACGCTACCTGAACGGTGAACTCAGCGAGGAGGTATTCTTGCCAATTCGCTTACAAAATGGCTTGTATGTTCAGCGTCACGCCCCGATGCTGCGAATAGCGATCCCCTACGGAATGGTGTCTAGCGCCCAACTTCAGCAACTCGCTTCAATCGCGGATACGTACGATCGCGGCTATTTACACGTCACGACTCGACAAAATGTTCAGTTGAATTGGTTAAAACTCGCGGACGTACCCAACATTTTGGACGAACTCGCGATGGTCAATCTACATGCGATTCAAACATCAGGTAACTGTATTCGTAATACAACAACCGATGCCTATGCAGGCATTGCTAGAGACGAGGACGTAGATCCGAGACCTATTTGTGAGCTGATTCGTCAGTGGAGCACGTTGCACCCAGAGTTCGCTTTTCTACCACGGAAGTTCAAAATCGCGGTAAACGGTGCGACGGAAGATCGTGCTGCGATCCGTTTTCATGACATTGGAATCCAATTACGCCAGCGCGAAGGTGACATTCAGTTCCAACTGTATGTCGGAGGTGGCTTAGGCCGAACGCCGGTTGTTGGACAGGCCGTCTTCGACTGGCTTCCTATCGAAGCACTGTTGACCTACCTTGACGCCATACTTCGCGTCTACAATCTCAACGGTCGACGAGACAATAAGTACAAAGCCCGTATCAAGATTCTCGTAAAGGCACTGGGCGTCGACGCATTTCAAGAAGAAGTCAGTCGACAGATTGAGCTGCAATCCTTCGATTTTCATAGTATCTGTAAAACTAAAATCGGTGAGATTTCGCAACGATTCAGTTCGCCAAGCTATGTCGGAGGACTCGATGAACTTGAATTGGCGCAAACTCTTAAAGACACAGGCCTTCGGAACAAACGCTTTGCCCATTGGTTAACAACGAACGTCGTTGGTCATAAACGTCCCGGTTACCGCGCAGTGACTATTTCACTGAAGTCAAAAAATAACGCACCCGGCGATATCACATCAGATCAACTACGACTGGTCGCTGAGCTAGCGACTCAGTTTTCATTTTCCGAAGCCCGCATGACACATCAGCAAAACATCGTTCTTGCTGACGTAAATGGCTTCAGCCTAGAGGCTCTCTTCAACCAACTTGACGCCGCTGGGCTCGCAACGCCCAACATTAAAACGGCCAATGACATTACATGCTGCCCTGGCGGGGATTTTTGTGCACTTGCCAATGCAAAATCGATTCCCGTTGCCAATCAGATTCAGGATTTGTTCGATGATACCGATTACCTTTATGACATTGGCGAACTAAAGATCAACATTAGCGGATGCATGAATGCCTGTGGCCATCATCATATTGGCGACATTGGCATTTTAGGCGTCGATAAAAAAGGCCGTGAATTCTATCAGGTATCACTCGGTGGCGCAGCCGCGAGTAAAAAGGCAACGATTGGAAAAATTCTCGGGCCGTCGTTTAGCGAGGAAGAGATCCCTTTAGTCGTTCAGAAACTTATCGACATCTATCTCGCAAAACGGGCGGATGGAGAAAGCTTCTATGAACTCTACCATCGCGTCGGCCACTCTGCATTCAAGGAGGCCGTATATGCCTAATACCGCTTTTATCTGCCAGGAAGACTTCGTAAAAACGACTCACCTTGAGATCCTTAGCGAAGGTGACATTGAAAATGCCTTGGGCTATGAACAGGTTTGTATCAAATTCAGTCCGTTCACCAACGGCACAGCGTTCAGTCTCATCAAATTGCTCCGTCTTCGGGGCTTCGTTGGAAACATCATTGTGGAAGGAGAATATGCACTAGACCAGCTTCCGTACTTAAAGCAGATAGGCGCGGACCAGTTTGTTATTCGACGGAACGAGTTCGCAACAGCAGAAGACATTCTTTCGCGGGGATTTGATAGCTATGATACTCTTCAGGGAGTGATACGTTAATTCATCGATGCCCATAAGTGAGACGATAACCAATGGAAGTTCCCGAAATCGCTGAGCTGTTCTTCTTTATCTTCTCCGGTGCGGCGCTTTTCGCCAGCGTCGCCCTCTTCACGAAGCAACCTCTCATCGTCGCCTATATAGGCCTCGGCG
>JABXIR010000125.1 GCA_013372965.1 Gammaproteobacteria bacterium | reverse complement strand
GAAGGGTTGCCCATCTTGGAGCTCGGCTTTCGAGACTGAACAGACGAGTAACAGAGCAATAGTAATCGGGGCTAACAGTTGACGCACGGAAGATCCTTCTATCTCATTATGAAATTGAAGGATCATCTTGCATTAGGCATTATTGATGTGTCAACGCTCTTGCTGGAGGTTTGATCGGCTCAATCAAGTATGGGTGCGAGCCACTTGCGGGTAACCTCAACTTTTTCAGATCGAGCCTTAGCCAGAAGCTCGATCTGGGTCTCGTCAATTTTTCCTGTCGTAAAATAATGTGCGTCAGGGTGGGCGAAATACCAACCAGCGACCGACGAGACAGGCGTCATTGCAAGCGACTCTGTTAATGCCATACCGACGCGGCTGTCTACGTCTAGGAGTTTCCAAATAGAAACTTTACCACGGTGATCTGGACAGCTTGGATAGCCCGGCGCGGGTCGAATGCCGAGGTATTTCTCAGCAATGAGCTCTTGATTTGAGAGCGCTTCATTTGCCGCGTAACCCCACCATTCGGTGCGTAGTTTATGATGAGCCCACTCGGCAAATGCTTCTGCAAATCGATCTGCTAGCGCCTTTGCCATGATTTCACTGTAGTCATCGTGGGTTTCTTTGAATCGTGCAAAGACCTCAGGCGGGAGTTCTCCTGCCGTCACTGCGAAGGCGCCCACGAAGTCGTTTTCGGTATCGACAAAGTCACTGAGCGATAGTGATGGCTTGCCGTTGAGCTGTTTCTGCTGGCGGATGCATGGCTCACGCAAAAGCTCGTTGCCGGTGTCTGGATCGAGGAAGACGACTTGATCGCCTCGTTGATGAGCCGGAAAGATACCAATTGCCCCTTTGGGCGTTAGCCAAGATTGTTCTATCATGGTGTCGAGCATTGCCAGAGCGTCCTTATAAAGCTTGGTTGCTTCTTGCCCTTTTCTTGGGTCATTCAGCAAGTCTGGGAAGCGCCCGTTAAACTGCCAAGCATTGAAGAATGGCATCCAGTCGAAGTAGTCAAGTAACTCGCTAAGGGAAGGTGTTACGGTGAACACCCCAATGGTGTTGGGTTTCGACGGTTTGTTCTCGCGGTTATATTTCAAACGACGCTCGAAAGCGAGCGTATAGCTGTCGAGCGAAGTGCGAGATTTTCCAGCGTGAAGCTTGCGCTTATTGGCCTGGTCTGCTTGGGTTTTCTCGATAAATGTTTGGCAATCGCTGCCGAGTAGCTGTTGTGCTACACCGACGGCGCGTGAGGCGTCTTTAACGTAAACCACAGGTCCTGAGTACTTGGGTGCGATCTTTACCGCGGTGTGAGCCGGAGAAGTGGTTGCGCCACCAATCAGTAACGGGCGACTGTCGCCGCGGCGCTCCATTTCAGAAGCAACGTGCACCATTTCATCGAGGGAAGGGGTAATCAAACCGGATAGGCCGATGATATCGGCCTTGTGCTCGTCAGCGGCTTGGAGGATGTCATTACATGAGACCATTACGCCTAAATCGATCACTTTAAACCCGTTACATTGAAGCACAACACCGACGATATTTTTTCCGATGTCGTGTACATCGCCTTTCACGGTAGCTAGCACAATCGTACCCGCTGAGTGAGACTCACCGTCCGCCTGACTGGCTTCGATGAATGGAATGAGGTGAGCAACTGCCTTCTTCATGACGCGCGCGGACTTGACGACCTGCGGAAGGAACATCTTACCTTCACCAAAAAGATCGCCGACACGATTCATACCGGCCATTAAGGGCCCTTCAATGACGTGTAATGGCTTCTCCGCTTGCAACCGCGCTTGCTCGGTGTCTTCGACAATAAACTCATCTAAGCCCTTCACCAAGGCATGTGAGAGTCGCTCCTGAACCGTTAACTCTCGCCAAGCATGCTGACTCTCTTTCGCAGGTCCTGCGCCTTTACCCGCCCATTTTGGCGCGGCATCGACCAGTCGATCCGTTGCGTCGTCTCGGCGATCGAGCATGACGTCCTCGACGAGTTCGCGAAGTTCAGGATCGAGCTCGTCGTAGATTTCGAGCTGACCCGCATTCACGATTCCCATATCCAAGCCCGCCTTAATCGCGTGGTAAAGGAACACCGAATGCATCGCTTCACGTACGGGATTATTACCTCTGAAGCTGAATGAGACGTTTGATAGGCCTCCTGATATCTTCGCGCCAGGGCAGCATTGCTTGATCTCCCGACACGCGTCGATAAAGTCGATGGCGTAACGTCGATGACTCTCAATACCGGTAGCAACTGCAAAGATGTTAGGGTCGAAAATGATATCCTGAGGGTCGAAACCAACTTGATTCACTAAGATCTCGTAGGCGCGTTGGCAAATTGAGACCTTTTGCTCGAGGGTTTCCGCTTGTCCGTGCTCATCGAACGCCATGACGACTACCGCAGCGCCGTAGCGAAGCGCACTCGTGGCCTGATCGATAAATGAGGCTTCTCCTTCCTTTAGGGAAATTGAGTTGACAATGCTGCGCCCTTGAAGGCACTTCAGTCCTGCCTCGATAATGTTCCATTTACTGGAGTCGATCATTACTGGTACACGGCTGATGTCGGGTTCGGCCATTGCTAAATTTAGGAAGCGAACCATAGCAGCCTGTGAGTCGAGCATGCCCTCGTCCATGTTGACGTCAATAATTTGGGCGCCGTTCTCGACTTGCTGCCGAGCCACCTGAAGTGCCGCGTCATAATCGTCCGCTTCGATAAGTTTTCGAAACACCGCTGAACCAGTGACGTTGGTTCGTTCACCGACGTTAATGAACAGAGAATTTTGGTCGATATTCAGTGGCTCGAGTCCGCTCAACTCCATTCGTGCCGCGCGCTTTGGGATGCTTCTTGGTGCCAACTGGTTTGTTGCCCCGACGATTAGCTCGATGTGCTCTGGCGTCGTACCGCAACAGCCGCCAATGACGTTGAGCCAGCCCTCGCGCGCGAAGTCCGCGATGAGGTCCGCCATTTCAGTTGCGGTTTGATCATATTCGCCGAACTGGTTTGGTAGACCTGCGTTTGGGTGAGCCGATACAGCACAGCTCGCGATCAGGCTGAGCGCTTGTAAGTGGGGGCGCAACTCTTCGGCGCCGAGTGCGCAATTCAATCCAAACGAGATAGGGCGTGAGTGCTTTAGTGAGGTCCAGAAGGCTTCGACGGTTTGCCCTGAAAGGGTTCGGCCGGACGCATCGGTAATGGTCCCCGAGATCATGATGTCGATCGAAACGCCGCGTGCTTCCGCTTCGCTCTCGACAGCATAAATGGCGGCTTTTGCGTTAAGTGTATCGAAAATAGTTTCGATCAGGATTGCATCCGCGCCGCCGTCGAGAAGTGCTCCGGTTGCTGTTCGATAAGTGTCTACGAGTTGATCGAAAGTGATTCCTCGTGCACCGGGGTCATTCACATCGGGGCTTAGCGAAGCAGTGCGGTTAGTGGGGCCTAACACGCCCGCAACGAACGCCTGCTTTCCAGTAAGTTCGAAATGCGCCTCGGTACACGACTTTGCGAGTTGAGCTGAGGCGAAGTTTAGTTCATATACCAACGACTCCATATCATAGTCGGCGAGAGAGGGCTGATTCGAATTGAAGGTGTTGGTGCAGATAATGTCACTACCCGAACTCAGGTATGCCGTGTGAATCTCTTTAATAATATCGGGTTGGGTAAGGGTTAGAAGATCGTTGTTGCCCTTCAGATCCGTGTGCCACTCTGAATACCGCTCACCACGATAGTCACTTTCGCTGAGCTCGTGGCGTTGAATCATGGTGCCCATCGCACCATCCAAATATACGATTCGTTGGCTGATAAGCTGCTCGAGTTGGGAGGTTTCATGTTTCATCATGCATTCTCGACTGCCGTGGTAAGACGCGGACGCAAGCCCAGCGCATGACAAACCGCAAAGCACAGCTCCGCTCGGTTGAGGGAGTAGAAGTGAAATTGGTTGACGCCCTCAGCTTGTAACGATAGCACCTGCTCGATTGCGATGTTGGCGGCGATGAGCTGTCGCGTCTCGGGTGATTCATCCAAGCCCTCAAAGGCTTTCTTGAGCCAGCTGGGAAGGTGAGTACCACACGCCTTCGCAAAGCGAGTCAGTGTGGCGAAGTTTGTCACGGGAAGAATTCCTGGAATGAGTGGCTTGTCGATGCCGGCGAGCAGGCATCGATCTCGGAAACTCAAAAACGCGTCCGTATCAAAAAAGAATTGAGTAATGGCGAAGTCGGCACCTGCGTCGAACTTTGCTTTTAAATTCTGCAAATCGAAGTGAGGACTAGGGGCTTCGGGGTGAACTTCTGGATACGCCGCCACACCAATCTCGAAGTCAGCAATACTCTTGAGACCCTTTACTAAGTCCACTGCGTAGTCATAGCCTTGAGGATGCGGCTGATAGACCTCGCCCGCTCCGGTGGTAGGATCGCCGCGAAGCGCCATGATTTTAGTCACGCCCATTTCAGCGTACTCGCGAGCGATTTGGTCGATCTCATCTCGCGGAGCATTCACACAGGTTAGGTGCGGCATCACCGGTGTAGACGTCGTTTCTTGGAGTTTTTTGATTACGGAGTGGGTGCGTTCTCGAGTCGATCCATCCGCGCCATAGGTCACGGACATGAATTTGGGTGACAGTGTTTCCAGTCGACTCACACTATTCCAAAGTGAGCGCTCAATCGCCTCTGTCGAGGGAGGAAAAAATTCGAATGAGACCTCGGGAGTTTTGAGTGTCCCTGAGCGCTCGATTAAGCGGTCACGTAATTGGAAGTTATTCGCCATGTTAATGCCTTAATCAAAAAACTTTGTTGTATCAAAAAATATTGATGTAAGTTGATTTTTAAGGCTTTGCGGGTTTTTTTCAACGTTTAGTTTGGATTTTACTCGGTACGCGTGCGTTGATATCGTCTGAAGCCGAGAATTGACGTGGTGTACTTCGAATTCATTACATTTTTTTATAAGTCAGTAATGAAAATGTATACACCACGCCAGAGCGGGCTACTAGAGGTCGATATACGTTAATCTGACGCCTTCGCTGGTAGTCGTTGCAATCACAAGCTGCCCATTGAGCGCTTCAATCTGAGGAAAACCACTCGCTCGAGAGCGTCCCAGTGAAATGCGTTCAGGTAGCGACGTCGCTGTTTCGCCATCGAATGCAACAACCTTGACAAACGTGTCGTCGTCTTGCGTTTCAATGAAACTTATGTAAGCGATGTCGTTGTAGACAACACTGTCGAGGCGACCAATGGAGTTGCTGCTCAGCAAAACTCGTCTTCCAGATGGATCGGTTATATAAACGTCGCCTCGCGAATTCGCAGCAGTATAACTGACCACGTAGGGTCGCTCCAAAGAAAATCCAGTGGGACCGTTTACGGGGCAGCCATTAATTTGCCAGTCGTCTTCGGACCACTGTTCAGGCGATGCGTTGGGCGCAGATCGAGTGATCGAGGTATCTCTAATTTCTTCATCGCTTCGGTCACGATAGGCAACTAGAGATTCACCTTCGTGGCGAAAGATTGCCGTTTGACAGCAGTCGCAGGTTTTTGCATCGAGCTCTAGGCGGTCGCTAATAGTGCCGTCGGAGTTAATGGTGGCTGAGCGAACCGTCATCGCACCCGACCCACTGTGATGTTGATGGCCAGTCGATTGGGTATGACGGCCGTCAAGCCAAGCAATGGTAAACCGCTGATCGTGTGAAACGATGCTGGCGAAGCCGTGTTCGGCATTCGTATTGTCATTGTGTAGTTTGATAGCATCAGTCCATGTGTTTCCTGAGTCGAAACTCTGCATCAACATGATGTCATACGCGTACTGCCCGTCACTTGAGTGTTGCAGGTACCAAGTCACCCAATGATGATCGTTAGTGGCGATCTTCGGAAAGTCCGCCCAGTTGACGAACCAATTGTCGCCCTGAGCAATCGTTTGTTGTCGGTCGGTGCTTAGATTGTGCACGACAAGTGACGTTTTGTTACCGCGTTCGATTTGGTAACTCACGATGAGCTGATTGTTGTTGATTGAGAGCGCTGGTGTCGTTGCGCCTTCGATGAACCGATCGGCATAGCTGGTGTTAGCGATTAACGTGAAAAGAAACAAGCCAGCAAGAGTGTTAGTTTTCATTAGTGATGTCCCATAAAAAAAGCCGAGGCATGCCCCGGCTTTAATTAATCAGCTTAAACGATTAGAAGTTCCACTGAACACTCATACCGAAAGTTGCTGGCTCGCCAGGGTAGGCCTTTAGCTTACCATCTTGAAGTGGCACGTCGAATACTGTGTAACGGAACTCAGTATCTGTGATGTTGCGACCCCAGAAGATGATGTCGACATCAGATTCGATGAACGAGATACCCGCACGAGCATTGATAACGCTGTAAGCCTCTTGGAGCTTAAGCGGATCGTTGTTCTGATCGGTCATGACGTCTGAGCGGTAAACGTACTCAGCAGCTAAGAATGCCTCAACGCCAGAACTGATTGCGAACGACTGGTTCAGACCAAGCACTGCGTCGTGCTTAGGAATACCTGATAGGCGATCACCTGAGCGGTCACAGAAACCTTGGCCTGAAGCACCCGGATCTGGTTGACCTGTATGCCATGGCGTTGCAACCCAGCAGTTACCCTGTTGGAAGTCTTTGAACGTTGCATCTGTGTAAGCATACGAGAAGTTCAGCTGCGTGCTTTCGGTTAGGTAGGTAAGAACCTCTAACTCGGCACCGCTTGACTCAAGAGAACCCGCGTTTTGAAGGTTGAAGCCAGTACCCGTGAAGGCGTTCGCTTGGAAATCATCGACTTCAGTAAAGAATACTGCTGCGTTGATTCGCGTCGCGATGCTTTCGATGTCCTGCTTAACACCAAACTCATAAGTCGTTGATGTCTCGGCGTTGAACACTGGGTTGAATGCTGAGTCGATACGATCGGTGTTCGTACCACCTGACTTATAACCTGTGCCCGCTGAAACGTAGAGTAAGGTTTCATCGGTTGGTTGATACGACAGTTTGACCGAGCCAGTTAGCTGGTCGTCATCGAGGTTTGCATCAATCGGTGCACGTGGAGAAAGCACGGCCAACAAGTAGTTACCCCAACCTTGACTGAAGTAAGGCTGGAATTGAGGCATAAGACCTGCAGCGGTCGCGAAATCGCCGGTGGCTAGTGCCGCACCGATTTGTCCGAGAGCAGGGCCGTGAACGCCTTGAAGTTCAGCTAATGACGTTGCTGGGCCAAACATCGCAGGGTTACCCGCATCTAACTCATAGTAGTTCGTTTGCAGGTCCTTCATTTCGCTGGTGAAGCGAAGACCAGCTGTTAACGTCCACGCGTCGTTGAAGCGGTAGTCGATCTGACCGAAGATCGCGGTCGACTCGCTGTCTTGTGATGCATCGTGATGAGAACCGTAGTCAGCAAAGAACGGGTCCGCTGCGCCTGGGAACAACGACGCCAGTGGAGTGCCAGCTACGCCAGCAGCGACTTGGTTGATACCACCGATGAACGCGTCTAGACCGAGCGCCGTAATTGCGTATGGTCCGAGTTGATCCTCACCGTTAAGTTCATAGTGGAGATCCATTTCTTGGCGGTAGAAATACACACCAGCGACCGCAGAGAGTGAGTCGCTTTCGAAGTTCACACGGAACTCCTGAGAGAACGAGTCCGTTTGTGCATCGTTGATGGTGTTAATGATACGAACGTCAGAGAAGTCCGAATCGATGAAGTCATATGAGCCAAAGTAGCGAAGGCCAGTAACCGAGGTAAGGGTCACAGCTTCGTTTACGTCGTAGCTAACTTCGAGCGAGTAGCCTTCGTCGACCACAGCCGAGTTCGGAACGTGGTTAGATGTCATTTGACGAGCGTAGAAGTTATCTTCGCTGAGGACTGTACCGCCGAGTGATGTAAATAGCGTGTCTGAACCTGGGATCGGCGCACCGCCTGGCCCTGTACGACCTTTAGCCACGAAACTGTTGTATGTGGTTGAAGCAACACAGCAAGTTTCGTTGAGTTCCGCGTAATCGGCTATAAAACGAACCGATAGATCGTCATTAGGAGTCCAAAGTGCTTGTGCACGAAGACCCCAGCGGTTGCGATCGTTGATGTCTTTGTCGAGGTTTACGATTTCACCGTATCCATCGCGCTCAGATGAGAAGCCCGTGAAGCGAAATGCAAGTTCGTCTTCGATAGCAGAGATAGATTTCGCCGCTTGAATGTTCGTTAAGCCGTAGTTACCTACGTTGACGTTAATGAAGCCGCTACCATCGTGCGTTGGTGCCTGAGTACGGAACAAAATTGCACCAGACGGTGTGTTCTTACCGAACAGTGTACCCTGAGGGCCACGAAGCACTTCAACCGCTTCTAAATCGACCAGCTCATTAATGATCGAGCTTTGGCGTGCGCGATATACACCGTCGACGTAAAGGCCGACAGAGGACTCAAGACCGTAGTTTTGGCTTGAGGTACCGATACCTCGGATCGAGAAGTTTGCAGTGTTTGCCGTTTGGTTTTGGCCTGCAATCAATCCTGGAACATTGGTTTGTAAATCGTATACGTCTTTGATAACCGTATTTTGTAATTGGTCACCAGTGATTGCGGTGACGGACACAGGTACTTCTTGGAGACTTTGTTCGCGCTTTTGCGCCGTGACCAGAATTTCTTCTAGCTCTTGGCCTGTCGCCACGTTTGCAAGCGCAATTGCGGAGGCTAGAACCGATAGTTTAAGTGTTGACTTAGAAGGAGTCATCATATCTCTTCCCTAACAAGCATTGTTATTGTTATTACCGATCAAAATGATCAGTCAATAAGTTGCCATATTGAGGCAAAGAAGTCATGGTTTTTTTTAACTAAATACCAGAGGAATGGCGATTTAAGACAAGAACTCAGCGCGATTTGTTGATAAATCGACGAAGTTTGATCGCAACGAGTACTGTCACGAGTAAGACAAGAAGTGGGTTGTTTCCCCAAATATGAAATGGCGAACGACCGTCGCGAGGCGTAACGGTGGCTTCTCCGTGCGCGATCACATTTCGCTCTAGGACCTGCGTTATCTTGCCGCGGTGGTCAACGATGGCTGAGATTCCGTTGTTGGTGACACGAATAAGCGGTTTTGATGCCTCGATGGCGCGCCATCGAGCGATCTGGAAGTGTTGGTCGGGTCCTCGGGTATCGCCGAACCAGGAATCGTTACTGTGATTCGAAAGTAAGTTAGCTCTGCTTGCTAAACTGGCAACCACGGAACCGTACGCAACCTCGTAACACACGGCTGGCGCAATTTTGACATGGCCAGCGGAGAGCGGCGATTGAGTGTTGCTGCCCTGAGCTTGCGATCCAACCGGTAGGTCTAGCAGCTGAAGAATCGGCCCAATGATGTCAATCAACGGGATGTACTCCCCAAATGGTACGAGTCGCTGTTTGTGATATAGCCCTCCCTGATTGGTGGCAATGATCGAGTTGAAAATATCATATCCATCGGCGGTGAAGTTGACGGTCGGCACGCCGGTGATAATCGTTGCATTGCGTGATCGTGCGTAGCGATCGAGGCTGTCTAAAAAGGGAGAACCGTCGCGCATAATGCTTGGAATCGCCGCTTCGGGCCAAAATACCAGTTCCGCATCGGTAGCGTTGGTGAGCTCGGTGAGTTGACCAACGATATTATCGAGCTCGCTCGGGTCCCATTTTATCGACTGATCAAGATTGGGTTGGATAATCGCGATTTGGGTGCCGGATTCCTGTGGTTTTGTCCAGGGAACTAGCGACAACTGCCAGCCGATCAGCCATACACTTCCCCAAGTCGCTAGCCAAATGATGAGGCTTCCTGAGGTTATTTTAGTTACCGTACGGTACAGCGATACGGTCATGCCGATCATCACCGCTGAGACGAGCAGCGTACCGCCGATAGTCGCGAAGCCAGTAATTGGTGTGTCTACCCAGCCGTGAGCGAGTTGTAGCCATGGGAAACCGGTTAAGATCCACTCTCGAGACCACTCTCCCAACACCCAAATCGCACAAAACTCGAGCAGAATGATTGTCGACAGTGACACTGGTTTTCGCCCAGACCAAATTAAGAATGGAATGGTTGAAATGAGCGCCATAAAGCTACAGAACGCGGCAACTCCGAGTAACGTAAGCCACAACGGTATGCCACCGAAAGTGTGGATCGAGTAATAGATCCAGCTCGCTCCAGCGAGCCACATACCCTGATAGAACCAAAATAGCGTAGTAATGCGACGAGAGCTTAGGTCGATCGCCTTTAGCAGTGCGGGGATGAACAGTAGCCACAGCCAAGGGAAGTCAAAGGGCGCGAAGCAAAGTACACTTCCGAGCCCCATTAGCCATGCCAGGCAGTGGCTTAACTTACTTGACCAGCGGATGTTCATTCGGTTGGAGGTGTGATTCTTAGCAGGTGAATCTGGCGGTTGTCGGCGTTGAGAATCTCAAACTTATAACCGTCAATGTGGGTGACCTCGCCTCGCTGGGGGAGGTGTCCAAACGCCTGCATTGCAAGGCCACCAATCGTGTCGAATTCATCGTCGGTGAATCCTGACTTAGCCTCTTCATTGAACTCTTCAATCGGTGTCAGTGCTTGAGCGACAAAACTACCGTTCGGCATGAGACGAATGAATGTATCGTCCTCTAAATCATCGGTTTCGTCTTCGATCTCGCCGACAATTTCTTCGAGCACGTCTTCGATTGTCACGAGACCGGCGACACCACCGTATTCGTCGACGACGACAGCCATGTGCTGACGATCTTCACGAAACTCTTTGAGCAGGACGTTTAGGCGCTTTGATTCTGGAACTAAATTCACCTCGCGAATAATGTCCGCCATGGTAAACGTTTCGCGCCCTTTGAGTGCAACGGGAAGCAAGTCTTTCGCAAGAAGGATGCCTTTCAGGTCGTCATTGCTTTCTCCAACGACTGGAAAGCGGGAGTGGCGCGACTCCATGACGGTTTGGCAAATGGTCTCGAAATCGTCATCGAAATGAACAACGACCATTTGAGAGCGCGGGATCATGATGTCACGAGCTTGCGCATCGGACACAGTGAGTGCGCCTTCCATAATGTCTAATACTTCGCGGTTGAGAAGTTTGTTTTCGTGTGCGTGGTGCAACACTGTTAGCAGCTCTTCTCGTGATCTTGGCTCGTTCGAAAACATGCCAACGACCTTCTCAACCCATGTACGTTCTTGAGAAAAACTGCTCGATCGGTCTTCACTCATGGTGAGTGTGTATCTCCGTTGGTTTCAATATAAGGGGGAGGGTATCCCAATTTCACTAAAATGTCAGTCTCGAGAGACTCCATTTCTTCTGCTTCGGCATCGAGGATGTGATCGAAGCCTAAAAGATGCAGTGTGCCGTGCACGGTCATATGTGCCCAGTGGGCTTCTAATGTTTTGCCTTGTTCGTCTGCTTCTTGCTCGACAATGGGTGCGCAAACGACAAGATCACCGAGCCAGTCAACATCGACACCCTCGGGAAAATCCGCGGGAAATGACAGCACATTCGTCGGCTTGTCTTTGCCTCGATATTGCGCATTAAGCTCACGACTTTCGTCGTTTCCGACGATACTGAGACTTAGCTCGCCACGACGCCCAGTAGCGTCAAGACAGGCCTGAATTGCAGCTTGAAGACATTCGACATTAGGTACGTCAAAGCCATGCTCATTATCGAAGTGGAGTATCTCCGAGAGACTATCGCTCGTCATTCTCGTGTTCTTTTTCGTGTGCTTCGTAAGCGTCAACAATGCGCTGTACCAATGGGTGACGAACGACATCGCTGGACGCGAAGTGGGTAAAGCTGATGCCTTCGACCTCGTTAAGCACTCGAGCCACGTGTACTAAGCCAGACTGACTTCCGCGTGGTAAGTCGATTTGTGACATATCACCGGTGATGACCGCCGTTGAACCGAACCCAATTCGCGTTAAGAACATCTTCATTTGAGCGCGCGTTGTGTTTTGCGATTCGTCGAGAATAATATAGGAGCCATTGAGTGTGCGCCCGCGCATGTACGCAAGCGGTGCAATCTCAATCACTTGGCGTTCAATGAGTTTCGTCACGGTTTCGACGCCGAGCATCTCGTAAAGTGCGTCGTATAGCGGACGAAGATACGGATCGATTTTTTGCGTTAAGTCACCGGGTAAGAACCCCAGCTTCTCACCGGCTTCAACGGCAGGGCGAACTAGCAAAATACGCTCGACTTCGTTGTTGAGTAATGCCTCAACGGCAGTTGCTACGGCTAAATAGGTTTTACCTGTCCCCGCAGGACCAACACCGAAGTTGATGTCGTGTTGACGAATGCATTGAACGTATTGCTGCTGGTTTTTGCCGCGCGGCTTGATAACGCCCTTCTTGGTGCGAATGACCACCGACGAGGGTTCATTACTTTTGCTCTTGGCACCGTGTTCAAAACCTGCGTGACGCAATTGCAGGTGCACATATTCGGCATCAATGGCTTGCTCTGCGGTGTCTTCGAAGAGCGATTCCAAGAAAGAACGAGTCGTTTCGACCGCGTCTTTCTTACCGTAGATCGAGAATTGATTGCCGCGGTTGTGAATGGCGACGTTCAAGCGTTTTTCGATGAGGCGCAAGTGTTGATCGAACGGACCGCACAGATTTGCGAGGCGTTGTACGTCGTTTGGTTCGAGCGAAATGACGCTCGGCTTTTGTTCGGTTTGTGCTACTGCAGTCGTCACGTTGGCTACATCCTCTTTCGTGGGAGACTTAGGTTTATCATTCACCCATCGAGCTCCGAATGCAAGAGTTTGCCGCGAAGAGAGTTTGGCAGTGCTTCTTCGATTAAAACAGTGGCGAATTTACCGATCAGTTGGGCCTCGCTGCAACGGAAGTTCACCACGCGATTGTTCTCGGTACGACCCTGTAATTGGCCAGGATCCTTTTTAGAGAAACCGGTGACGAGAATCTTCTCTTCATTGCCGACCATTTTGCGAGAAATCTCTTGTGCGAATTGGTTAATACGGGCCTGGAGAATGTGTAGTCGTTGCTTTTTGACCTCGTCTGGGGTGTCGTCGGGCAGGTCCGACGCCGGTGTTCCCGGACGAGCGCTGTAGATGAATGAGAATGAGGTGTCGAAACCAATATCGTTGATCAGTTTCATGGTTTGCTCGAAGTCGGCCTCACTTTCGCCTGGGAAGCCAATAATGAAATCCGAGCTCATCGATAGGTTGGGACGAATGGCGCGTAATTTGCGAATTTTGCTCTTGTATTCAAGGGCAGTATGACCACGTTTCATGGCCGCAAGGATTCGATCCGAACCCGACTGAACGGGTAAGTGCAAGTGTGATACGAGCTCAGGAATATCCGCGTAGGCCTGAATTAAGCTCTCTGAAAACTCAACTGGGTGCGATGTTGTGAAGCGAATACGGTCGATGCCTTCAATCTGAGCAACGTAGCCGATTAACTCGGCGAGGTCGACCGTGTGACCTTCGTCGTTAGTGTCGCGATAGGCATTTACGTTTTGACCGAGTAAGTTAATTTCACGAACGCCTTGCTCGGCGAGTGCCATACATTCAGCGAGAACGTCGGGTAATGGGCGACTGACTTCCTCACCTCGAGTGTAAGGCACGACACAGAAAGTACAGTACTTGCTACAACCTTCCATAATGGATACGAATGCGGTTGCACCATCGGCTTCGGGCGTTGGCAGATGATCGAACTTTTCGATTTCAGGGAAGCTGATGTCAACGACGACTGAACCGTCGTTTTGCTTACGCTCATCAATCATGTCTGGGAGGCGGTGCAGTGTTTGTGGGCCAAAGACCACGTCAACGAACGGTGCACGCTTTGCGATTTGATCGCCTTCTTGCGATGCCACACAGCCACCCACGCCGATAATAAGATTTGGGTTTTCGGCTTTGAGATGCTTCCAGCGACCGAGCTGGTGGAATACCTTCTCCTGAGCCTTTTCTCGGATCGAACAGGTGTTGAGAAGAATCACGTCAGCTTCCTCGGGATTATCCGTGGTGATCATGTCGTGTTCCTCACCCAGGAGGTCTTTCATACGCGCACTATCGTACTCGTTCATCTGACAGCCGTGGGTTTGAATGAACAGCTTCTTCTCTGTAGGGGTCGTCATGGTTCTCTCCGTATAGCACCTGCGCTGTTTGCCGTGCTCTTTAACGCCTAAAATATTGGGCGCGTATCATACCGATTTTAGCGCAACTTCGCCACGATATTTCCGAGCATTTTACTGCGATATTGTACGTACGAGAGACTTTGATTTTAGCGATCGATCGATGGACGATTGAGTTGAGGCCTCGTGGGCTATTTTGTGGCAACGATCATCAGAGCATAATTTGTCGGTAACCCGTGCTTGCACGACCACCGAAGGTGGTTAAAATGGCGGCCATTGTATTCGTTGGTGATCGTGAATTGAGGAGTATTACACCGATGTCTGAGACCAAATATCGCGTCGTCTTTCAAAACAACGGGCAGGTCGTTGAACTGTACGTTAAATCGATCTATCAGAGTGATCTATACGGCTTTATCGAGGTGGAAGAGTATCTTTTCGGACAAAAAAGCTCGGTGGTGCTCGATCCAACAGAAGAT
>JABXIR010000024.1 GCA_013372965.1 Gammaproteobacteria bacterium | reverse complement strand
TGCTCTACGAGCGTATCGGTAGAGATCACAAAGTCTGAGTCCTCCGGAGTTGCCACCACCGCGCAATCGTCGCCAATACCCATCTCATGAGACTGGAATTTCGGCGTTAACGGTTTTAAAAACTCCTTGATAAAGGAAAACTCATCCAATGGACATTACCCCGCGTTCGTCTCGGCAGCACGATACGTCTTCGCTGCTTTGTCGAGTACACCATTAACGTACTTAAAGCTATCGGTGGCACCGAAAGTTTTGGCTAGATTAACCGCTTCATTGATGACGACTTTGTAGGGAACGTCGACTCGCTTCTTCATTTCATACATACCAACACGAAGCAGCGCCTTGGATACCGGGTCTAGCTCAGAGACCTCTCGATCTAGGTAGGGTGCCATTTCGGAATCTAACTGAGCAGCACTCATCGTTACCGAAGCTAACACCTCGGTAAAGTATTCACCGTCGATTTTTGAAAAATCGTTATCCACGCGAAACTGAGCATCTATTTCGTGGGCAGGAGTTGCCGTTAGTTGCCACTGGTAAAGCGCTTGGACTAAAAATTTGCGAGCCTTCCGGCGCGCGGTTGGAGTACTTGGCATAGTATTTTTACAACTGTTTTAACAATGAAACCATTTCAAGGGCCGTAACAGCAGCTTCTTCGCCTTTGTTACCCGCTTTGGTGCCCGCACGCTCAATCGCCTGCTCAATTGTATCGACGGTGAGAACACCGAAGGTAACGGGAACATCTGCATTGAGGCTTACAGTGGACAAACCTTTAACACATTCGCCAGACACATATTCGAAGTGCGGTGTACCACCGCGAATAACTGCACCTAACGCAATAACTGCGTCGAACTCACCTTTCGCCGCAAGCTTCTTTACCACCAATGGTAGTTCAAAAGCACCGGGTACGCGCACAATTGTAATTGCATCTTCACTCACACCATGGCGACGTAAACAACCGATCGCTCCCTCAAGTAGCGACTCAACCACAAATTCGTTCCAACGCGTCACCGCAATTGCAAATTTACCGCCGCCTAAAAGATTTCCTTCAATGATTTGCTTAGCCATTTCGACCTCGATTCGTTAACTGTTATTAAGCTTCGTAAGTTAGGTATTCAGTGACTTCCAGACCCCAGCCTGAAAGAGCATTAAACTTGATCGGTGCGCTCATCAAACGCATCTTGCTCACGCCCAAGTCCTTCAGGATTTGAGAGCCCGTGCCCACCTCGCGATAACCTTTGAAGTTATCTGGTTTCAGAGCCGTTGGCGCCTTACCCATCGCGACAAGATCAATATCTGCGTCAAGTTCATCAAAGGTCTCATCGTGGCATAACACCACCAAAACGCCTGAGCCGTTGTTCGCAATCGCACGCATCGCACGTTTCACTGTCCAGTGTTCGTAAGGGTCATCCGAGTGTTGCACACCGAACATATCACGAACCCGAGTCGTTACATGAACTCTCGTCAAAGTGGGTTGGTCAGTGACTTCGCCCTTCATAAATACTAAGTGATTCTCACCTCGCGCGGTATCGCGATAGGTTTTAAGCGTGAATTCACCGTATTGAGTAGTGACTGAACGGGTGTTTACACACTCGATGGTTTGCTCTGTAGACGCTCGATAGTGAATTAAGTCGGCGATCGTGCCCATCTTCAAATTATGCTTTTCAGCGAAGACCTCGAGATCATCGCGACGCGCCATCGTGCCGTCTTCATTCATAATTTCAACAATCGTCGCTGACGGTTCGTAACCTGCCAAACGCGCAAGATCGCTGCCCGCCTCTGTATGGCCCGCTCGACTCAGGACGCCGCCCGGTTGTGCACGCAAAGGAAAGATATGGCCCGGCTGAACGATATCACTCGCCTTGGCACTCTTGGCGATAGCCGCCTGCACAGTACGAGCGCGATCCGCGGCAGAGATACCGGTAGTCACACCTTCCGCCGCCTCAATCGAGACCGTAAAGTTGGTGCTGTGTTGAGCGCCATTATTTGACACCATGAGCGGCAGATTCAACTGCTCGCAGCGCTCGCCCGTCATTGTCATACAAATGAGTCCGCGCGCATGCATTGCCATAAAATTAATGTCCTGCGCAGTAACACGCTCGGACGCAATAATTAAGTCGCCTTCGTTTTCACGATCTTCATCATCGACCAAAATTACCATTTTACCCTGACGAATATCTTCGATTATTTCAGGGATTGAGCTCATCGCCATGCGAATCCTACCTTTTATTGCTTAATAAATCCGCGCGATCGAAGTAACTGCATCGACACGCCTGATGTTTGTTCTTTCTGCGCTTTAACAAGATTCTCAACGTAACGCGCAATCATATCGATCTCTAAATTTACCGCTGTGCCCACAGTGTAGTTGGATAACAACGTTTCTCCGACCGTATGAGGCACGATCGTTAGTGAAAATGCAGTCTCGCTGGCGTCAGTAACCGTCAAACTAACACCATCGACGCAAATTGAGCCGCGCTGAACAATGTATTTTGCCAGGCTTGCGGGGGTTGAAACCGACAATACTACCGCCTGCCCAACTTGGGTTCTGGCTTCAACGCGAGATACCCCATCGACGTGCCCACTCACGAGGTGCCCGCCAAGGCGGTCACTTAGCCTCAATGCTTGTTCGAGGTGCACTCGATCGCCACGCTTCAGACCACCGAGTGTCGTATGCTCGAGAGTCGTGTGTGAAACATCCGCATCGAAGTGACTGTTGCCGATGCTGGTTACCGTAAGACACACGCCGTTGGTGGCAATTGAATCACCTAACGCCACGTGAGAAAAATCGATTCCATTTGTTGAAATGGACAGTGTCGAATGTGTCGTACCGTGACGCACGAAATCGACCGTGCCGATGGCTTCGATTAGACCTGTAAACATACAATTACTGCCCCAACTGAGCCGAGATGGAAAGGCGGATATCTTCACCGATTTGAGTGATTTCGTTAATACGCAGTTCCCGTGCCTCTTTCATTAAACTCAACGGCAGATTAACCAGCGGGCGAGCCATCGACCCGAGTAACTTCGGTGCGATGTAGACAATCCACTCATCGACAAGATCTTCAGCGATAAATGCCCCCGCTAGGGTTGCGCCCGTCTCGACAAGTACATCATTAATTTGTTGTTCGGCGAGCAGCGCCAAAACGTGTTTAAGGCATAAGCGGCCGTTAACGCGTGGAAGTTTAAAGTGGGTCACCCCGTCAATTTTTCGGTCAACGTCATCGCACGTGACCCACCAGGTGGGAGCAAGTCCGTCCGACACCACGCGACAACCACTATGGAGTCTGGCATTTGAGTCGAGAATAACTCGCACCGGTGAAACTAGCGCTTGTTTGTCGAAAAGCGCACGCTCGAGCGGCCAATCCTCAGCACGAACCGTCAGGTGCGAGTTATCTTTTAGGATCGAGTTAATACCCGAAATAATCGCGCCGCTTCGCGCGCGAACTAGCTGAACGTCACGACGCGCATCCGCACTCGTGATCCATTTAGATTCTCCCGACTTCATCCCCGTACGACCATCGAGAGACATCGCCGA